>JAXJRI010000129.1:0-19079 GCA_036310685.1 Lachnospiraceae bacterium
GAGTGTTGGACTATCGGAGGATTGCGGAAAAGATTGGCACCATTACAGACTTTTGGACGGACAATCTGCTGGAACTCATCATCAGAAAGGATAACCTTAATAAGGCATACCTGCAGGTGAAGAGGAACAAAGGAAAAGGTGGAATTGATGGAATGCAGGTGGATGAACTTCTGCCCTACCTCAGAGAACACCAGACTGAGCTCATCCAGCAGCTAAGGGATGGGAAATACAAACCCAACCCGGTTCGCAGGGTAGAAATACCCAAAGAGGAGAAAGGCAAAGTAAGGAAACTGGGAATACCGACGGTAATAGACCGGGTGGTACAACAGGCAGTCGCACAGGAGCTAACACCTCTGTATGAGGTACAGTTCTCAGATAACAGCTTCGGATTCCGACCGGGCAGAGGAGCACATGACGCTCTGAAGCGGTGCAAGACACTTGCGGATGAGGGATACGTCTATGTGGTCAGCATGGACTTGGAAGCCTATTTTGATACAGTCAGCCACAGCAAGCTCATAGAAGTGCTTGGCAAAACAGTCAAAGACGGAAGAGTCATATCGCTGATTCATAAGTTTCTCAACGCGGAAGTCATGGAAGATGGCGGGTTCAAGCCGACAGAGGAAGGGGTACCGCAAGGCGGACCGCTGAGTCCTCTGTTGGGAAACGTCATGCTGAATGAACTGGATAAAGAGCTGGAACGCAGGGGACATAAGTTTGTGAGATATGCCGATGACTGCATGATCTTCTGCAAATCTCGAAAGAGTGCGCAGAGAACATTGGACCACATCGTGCCTTTTATCACGGGGAAACTGTTTCTGAAAGTCAATCTCCGGAAAACGACAGTCGCACACATCAGCCAGGTGAAATATCTTGGTTATGGTTTCTACCGATACAATGGGAAATGCAGACTGAGGCTTCACCCGAAATCGGAAGCTAAAATGAAAAACAGGCTTAGAGAGCTGACTTGCAGAGGCAACCGATGGAGCAACCCGGAGCGAGAACGCAAACTTAGGGAATATGTCAGAGGATGGATGAATTATTACCGCTTTGCTGACATGAAGAGGCTGATGGGAAAAACGGACGAATGGCTTCGCCGTAGAATTCGCGCGGTGTACTGGAAACAGTGGAAGAAAGTAAGAACCCGCTACCGCATCTTCCGAGCTCTGCATATGGAAGAATGGAAGGTGCATGTGCTGGCGAACTGTCGGAAAGGCACATGGAGAGCGGCAGGAATGCTTAACTCGGTGCTGACGAAAGAAATACTGGCGAGACTTGGATACCCATCCATGCTCAACCAGTATCTGAAAGTTTGTGAAAACTTGTGAACCGCCGTATACCGAACGGTACGTACGGTGGTGTGGAGGGCGGGTCAATTACCCGCCCATCCGATGTGCGCCCGGCGGGCGCACATTCTATTAACTATTGATCACTAATTAGTAATTAGTTATTCTTTGTCAGATCTTCTGCGATGTCAACAACATTGCCGGCTCCGATTGTCATCAGAAGGTCATGTCCCTTTACATGCTCTAATAAGAAGTCTTCAATCTCCTTGAAAGTATGGAAGTAATGGACATCTGTTCCGGCAGCTGCCACGCGGTCTGCGATATCCTTAGAAGATACCAGACCAGTATCAGGCTCTCTTGCGGCAAAGATGTCTGCTAATACGACATGATCTGCCATAGTCAGAACCTTTGCAAAGTCATCTAAGAATGCTTTAGTTCTTGTGTAGGTATGTGGCTGGAAGACAACCCAGAGTTTATCATGTGGGTACTCCTTAGCAGCAGTTAAGGTTGCACGGATTTCTGTTGGATGATGAGCATAGTCATCAATAACTGTGACATCACCAATCATACCCTTATATTCAAAACGACGATGGGTACCGCCGAAGGACTTCAGACCAGCTCGGATTCCGTCAAGGTCCATACCCATTGCAGTAGTGCATGCGATAGCAGCCAGAGAGTTCATCACATTATGAATACCCTTTACATTCAGTTCAACTCTTCCAGATTCTTTTCCATGAATAAGAAGTGTGTAGGAGACATTGCCCTGACCATCATAGCTGATATCCTTAGCACTGTAGTCATTACCCTCGTTAAGGCCAAAAGTCACATGTCTGTCAGGGACACCCTTGAGAATCTTCTCGGCATGATCCATATCACCATTGATGATAACAAGTCCGTCCGGCTTAGTCTGTGAGGCAAACTGGTGGAAAGAATTCTCGATATCATCAAGATCCTTGAAGAAGTCCATGTGATCTTCTTCAACATTTAAGATGATAGAATATCTTGGATAAAGATGTAAGAAACTGTTGGTATATTCACAAGCCTCTGCCAGGAAGATGTCAGACTTGCCGACACGGATGTTACCACCGATACGGTCAAGCATTCCGCCGACACTGACGGAAGGATCTAACTTCTCCTCGAGAAGAATGTGTGTGATCATAGAAGTGGTCGTTGTCTTTCCGTGAGTTCCAGAAACAGCGATGGAGTTGTGATAGTGCTCCATAATCTGTCCTAAAAGTTCAGCTCTTGGCATCATTGGGATATCTGCATTCTTTGCGGCAGCGAATTCGGGGTTATCCTCATGGATTGCTGCTGTGTAGACAACAAGACCAATACCATCGGTGATGTTGGAAGCTTTCTGTCCGATCTCAATGACCGCGCCCAGCTCTTTCAGATGATCAGTCACATCAGACTGCTTCATGTCAGAACCACTGACTGTAAAATGTTCTGCTAACAGAACCTCTGCAAGACCACTCATGCTGATTCCACCGATTCCAATAAAATGAACATGAACCGGCTCATTAAAATTAATCTTATACATAATACTTTCTCCTATAATATAAAAGTAATTAGATCGCTAAACTAATGCCTACAGGAATGCTCCGTCACTGCGTGACTAACGCATTCCCCCCTTCCATTCGCACTACGCACAATAGTGCTTCGTTCATGTAAGGGCATAGGGCGTGCCTACAGGAATGCTCCGTCACTGCGTGACTAACGCATTCCCCCTTCCATTCGCACTACGCACAATAGTGCTTCGTGCTCATGTAAGGGCGTGTCAAGAACTCATATCTCCTTTTGCAAGCAAGCTTGCACGGAGCTATGAGTTTTTGACACTGTAGGCAAAATATCATTCTATAGTATAACCCAACATATAAGTGGATTCAAGCATGCATTTTCGGTTGTTTTTCGGCTTTTTTGGGGAGTTGTTTTTCTGTGAGGTAACGAAGATATTTAGGCGAATTGCTAAAGTTAGCATATGAAAAGTTGTCAATATTACTATATTTTTCATCAAAAAAATGTAAATTATAATATATATGACAAAGAAATTAATTGAGAAATACACATTTTATGCAAAATTGCTTTTAAATTAGATAGAGCAGTGTTATAATAAATATTATCTGACAAAGGGGTGATTCTTCGTGATTAAAAAAGAAATGATAGCAATGTTACTTGCGGGTGGTCAGGGAAGCCGTCTTGGTGTCCTCACATCACATTTAGCTAAGCCTGCAGTATCATTTGGAGGAAAATATAAGATTATCGATTTCCCACTCAGCAACTGTATTAATTCAGGTATTGATACAGTTGGAGTTCTGACACAGTATCAGCCGCTGAGACTGAATCAGCATATTGGTATCGGTATTCCTTGGGATTTGGACCGTAATGTCGGTGGTGTCTCAATTCTTCCGCCTTATGAGAAGAAGGAGAATACAGATTGGTACACTGGAACTGCTAACGCGATTTATCAGAACATGGAATATATGGAATATTATCATCCAGACTATGTCATCATCCTTGGCGGAGACCATATTTATAAGATGGACTATGAGCTGATGTTGGAGTTCCATAAGAAAAATAATGCACAGGTTACACTGGCTACTTATGAGGTTCCATGGGAGGATGCAAGCCGTTTTGGTCTTGTCATCACTGATGAGAATAATCAGATTCTGGAGTTTGAGGAGAAACCAGAGAATCCAAGAAGTAATAAGGCTTCCATGGGTATCTATATCTTCAACTGGGATGTGTTGAAAGAATCTCTGGAGGCATTAAAAGATCAGCCTGGCTGTGATTTTGGTATGCATGTCATCCCTTATTGTCATGAAAAGGGAGATAAGATTATGGCCTATAATTACCAGGGCTACTGGAAAGACGTTGGAACGCTTTCCGCATACTGGGAGGCCAATATGGAGCTTATTGATATTATTCCAGAATTTAACCTTTATGAGGAGTTCTGGAGAATTTATACAAAGACTGACGTAATTCAGCCACAGTACTTCGCAGATACCTCGAAGGTCAGCGGATGTATTGTTGGGGAAGGTACAGAAGTTGATGGAGAGATCTATAACTCAGTTATTGGAGTAGGAGTCACGATTGAAAAGGGAGCAGTTGTTTCGGATTCGATCATTATGAACGGAGCACACATCAAAGCGGGTGCGAAGATCAGTAAGTCCATTATTGCGGATAATAGTGTGATCGGAGAGAATACTGAACTCGGAGTATTTGAGGAAGCGCCGAATAAGCTTAATCCGAAAGTGTACAGTGGCGGCCTTGTGACAGTCGGTGAGGGATCTGTGATCCCGGACAACGTGAAGATCGGTAAGAATGTAGCGATCGCAGGACATACCAGTCCAGAAGATTATCCGGACGGAGTATTACAGAGCGGCGAGTCCATTATCAGACAGTAGAAGGCGGTGACTTTAGATGAGAGCGATAGGTATAATTTTAGCAGGTGGTAATAATAAGCGGATTGGAAAGCTTTCGGACAAACGTGCGATAGCAGCCCTTCCGATTGCGGGAAGTTACCGTGCAATTGATTTCGCACTGAGTAATATGTCGAACTCCCATGTCCAGAAAGTAGCGGTATTTCCGCAGTTTAACGCCCGTTCTTTAAACGAGCACTTAAACTCCAGCAAGTGGTGGGACTTTGGTAGAAAGCAGGGAGGATTATATGTCTTTCCTCCAACTGTCACGAAGGAGAACAACTCCTGGTATCTGGGAACAGCAGATGCTCTGTACCAGAATATCGAATTCTTAAAGAGAAGTCATGAACCTTATGTTATCATCACAGCAGGTGATGGAGTTTATAAGATTGATTATTCTAAAGTCTTAGAAGCACATATTGCAAAGAATGCAGATATCACTGTAGTTTACACTAAGATGAAGGATACCGATGATGATCTCACAAGATTCGGTATTATCAAACTTGCGGACGATGGACGTATCACAGACTTCGAGGAGAAGCCTCTGATTGCAGAGACGAACAATGTTTCAATCGGTGTCTATGTCATTCGAAGAAGACATCTGATTGAGGTGTTAGAGCGCTCTGCTAAAGAAGATCGACACGACTTCGTTCAGGATATTTTAGTCAGATATAAGAATGTAAGAAAGATTTACGGATACAGACTTGACTCTTACTGGAGAAATGTTGCGACAGTAGATTCTTACTACAGGACCAACATGGACTTCCTCAAAAAAGACGTCAGAGATCATTTCTTTAAAGAGTACCCAAGCATTTACTCTAAGGTGGACGATCTTCCTCCAGCAAAGTATAATGCAGGGGCCGAGATTAGTAACAGTATTATTGCCTCTGGCTGTATTATTAATGGTAAGGTGGAGAATTCTGTACTGTTTAAAGATGTGTATATTGGCAATAATTGCACAATCCGTAATTCAATCATCATAAATGATGTCTACATTGGAGATGATTCTTACATTGAGAATTGCATCGTAGAGAGCAGAGGCACACTTCGTCCAGGAACGAACTATGTAGGAAGTCCTGACGATATAAAAATAGTAGTCGAAAAGAACGTAAGATATATGATCTGATTGTAGTGTCAAAATGTAAATTATATAAGACGTTTCTTTAAGACTGCGGAATTGTTTGGGAGGATGATCATGCAGATTACAGATATTCGTATTAGAAAGATTGAGAAGGAAGGGAAGATGAAGGCAGCAGTCTCCATCACTTTCGACAATGCTTTTGCGGTACATGATATCAAGGTGATTGAGGGAGAACATGGACTATTTATTGCTATGCCAAGTCGAAGAGCTTCCGATGGGGAGTATCGCGATATCGCACATCCAATTAATTCTGAGACTAGGGAAGCAATTCAGAAGATTATTCTGAATAAGTACCAGGAATTATTGGACGAGACAGCAGAGTAATTACTAATGAGAACGATGGGGCGGCCGGACAGGCTGCCCCTTATTTAAGTTCATAGATAGAATGTCCGCGATTTGTCTTTGCATGAACTTTAACGCCAAGTGCCATCGGCATTTCAGCTTGTATAAGTTTTATATGTTCGTCATGGACAATCTATGCTATAATTTATAGTTATGAATACAAACAAGATTTTTGCGGACGTAGTGAATATCTTCCGCAAATGCAAGGTAAAAAAGAATAGAGTCACATTGATTGAGAAGCTGGATACCGGAGGCTGCGGCAGTCTTTTTGCGTTAAAAGAGGAATGCCAGAGAAGGGAAAAGGATTATGAGTTCCTTGTCATCAAGCATTCAGACTATGACGTTGGAGTCCGGAATCTGCCAGCGCTTCTGAAATTATTTACCAAGAAGGCATACTGGATCGCGACATCGTCATACATTTTCTTAAATGATAACTTTATGCCGCTTGCCTACATGCATCTGGATCCTTCAGTGAAGGTGGTTCAGCTCTGGCATGGGATGGGATCCTTTAAGAAGTTTGGAGGTTCCTCGGAGACAGATCCCCAGATGCTGAGGCTGATTGCTGACGTCAATCGGAATGTCACGAACATTCTGGCTAGTTCCAAAAATATTGTGGATAATTATGCCCAGGCTTTTTGTGTGCCTAGGGAGAAGGTGCTGACAATCGGCTGTCCGCAGGTAGATTATTATTTTAAAGCTCACGATTTTGATCAGTGGAGAAGAGAACTGGAGGAAGCCTATCCAGCTGCCAAAGGGAAGAAGCTTGCCCTGTATGCTCCGACCTTCCGTCAGGATGAGGAGAGAGATCGGGAATTACTTTCCCATTTCGATTTTGAAGCCTTCCGGCAAAAATTGGGAGAGGACTACTGTCTGATGGTGAGACTTCATCCACAGATTCAGTCTGCCAAGGTTCCGGATGGGATCATTGATATGACGGATTATCCAAATGTCAGAAAGCTGCTGCTGATGACAGATCTCCTGATTGCGGATTATTCATCGATTGCAGTAGAGTATGCTCTCCTAGAGAGACCGATTATTCTGTATGCTTTTGATAAGGATTGGTATCTGAGTCAGGACCGAGGCTTCTATTATGATTTTGAGAAGACGGCTCCTGGTCCGATTGCGACAACCATGGATGAGTTGATCACTGACATTCAGGATCAGAGATGGGACATCGATAAGGTGAAAGCTTTTGCCAGACTTCATAATGATTATTTTGATGATAAGTCAGCAGGCAGAGTGATTGATTATTACCATATGTAACTATTTTTAGAATAGTTATTGGAGATAGATAAGGAGTTTTTCAGTATGAAGATTATTGCCGGTCTTGGAAATCCGACCGATCAGTATAAAGGTACACGACATAATGTTGGCTTCATGGCAATCGACCGCATCGCCGAGGAGAATCATATCGCCATTAATCAGCACAAATTTAAGGCTATGGTTGGACTGGGATTTATCGGTGGGGAGAGAGTTCTGCTGGTAAAGCCTTTGACTTATATGAATTTAAGCGGAGAGAGTATCCGACCTGCGGTTGATTTTTATAAAGTTGATATGGAAGATATTCTGGTGATCTATGATGACATCAGCTTAGACCCTGGCATGGTTCGCATTCGAAAGAAGGGAAGTGCCGGCGGTCACAATGGTATGAAGAGTATCATAAAGCACTTAGGTGGAGATACCTTCCCGAGAATTCGTGTGGGAATCGGCGGGGAGAGACACCCTGGTATGGACTTGGCAGATTATGTTCTGGGACATTTCAGTAAGGAAGAGCAGGAACTCTTAGATACTGCACTTGATAATGTCACAAAGGCAGCTGAGCTTATCGTCCAGGGAGATATCGCGGAAGCGATGAACAAATATAGTGTAGGAAAGAAGAAGAGGAAAAAAGAGAAAGAGGCAGAGCAGCAGGATGAGTAGACTGTATTGGCCTCTCAGTGGGTCAGAAATATATAAAAATATCATAAATGACACCAAACGCGGCCGGTATCCGTTAGTGATATCCGGCTGTGTTGATTCACAGAAGAGTCATCTGATTGCCAACGTGGCGGGGAAACATAAGTGCCGTCTGGTACTTACTTATCGAGAGGAGAAAGCTAAGGAGATTTATGAGGATTTGAAATTCTTCGAAGAGCATGTCTGCTATTATCCGTCGAAGGATGTACTCTTCTACAGTGCTGACATTCATAGCAGCAGTACGACCAGTCAGAGAATCCGAGCACTGAAGGAGATAAGCTTAGGGCAGGATCTCACGATTGTTGCGGGAATCGATGTCCTGCTGGAGAGGATGATGCCGGCGGATATCTTCCGTGGTTCAGTCATCACTCTAGAGGAAGGCCAGGTGGCAGAGGAAGCCGCTCTTAGAATCAAGTTCACTGAGATGGGCTATGAGAGTACCCCAATGGTAGAGAAGCCGGGAGACTTTGCAATTCGTGGAAGTATTGTGGATGTCTATCCGCTGACGGAGGAGACACCATATCGTATTGATCTTTGGGGAGATGAGATTGATTCTATCAAAACCTTTGATGTGGACAGCCAGAGACAGATTGATAGAGTTGAATCTATAACAATTTATCCGGCCTCCGAGCTGATTCTTAGTAGACGGCAGATCAGGGAGGCTCTTGAGCTGATGGATCAGGAGTATCAGACAAGATACAAGGAACTTCAGAAAGACAAGAAGAAAGAGGAAGCGGTCAGACTGAAGAAGACCGTAGAAAGAATGAAGGATGAACTGGAAGCCTTCGGTATGTCTCTGGGTGGGGAGTCTATGCTTCCTTATGTCTATGAGAATACGGTCTCATTATTAGACTATCTCCCGGAGGATACCATCATTTTCTTAGATGAGCCCCACAGGGTGAAAGATAGAGGAGAATCCTACACGGAAGAATTTGAAGATTCCATGAAGAGTCGTTATGAGGGAGGCTATCTACTCAAGAAGCAGACTCAGATCCTTTACAGCTACGAGGATGTTCTGGAATCGCTTCGAGACAGACAGGTGATTCTGCTGAGTTCCGTCATCTCTTCCTATGATGACTTTGATCCAGTCAAGAATTATCATATTGAAGCCAAGTCTATCTATTCTTACAATAACAGTTTTGAGCAGCTCCTGAAAGATCTTGACCATTGGCGGACCGAGAATTATCGCATGATGCTGATGTCTTCCTCTCAGACTAGAGCCAAGCGTCTGGCGAAGGATATCGCGGACAGAGATTTCTTAGCTTACTATTCAGAAGACGGGGAGCGGGCTGTCGTTCCTGGCGAGATCATGGTGACTCAGGGAAGACTGAACAGTGGATTTGAATATCCAGGCCTTAAGTTTGTGGTACTCACCGAGAAGGATATTTTTAAGAATCGTAAGAAGCGCAAGCGGAAGAAGAAGAGTCAGCACTCAGGCCAGGCAATCCGATCAATTACAGATATTTCCATCGGAGATTACGTGGTTCATGAGAAGTATGGTATCGGAATCTATCGTGGATTAGAGAAGATTGAGTCAGATGGTGTGGTGAAGGATTACATCAACATCGAGTACAAGGATGCCAGCAATCTTTTTATCCCGGCATCTCAGCTAGACGTGATTGAGAAGTATGCAAGTTCCAGTGCCAGAAAGCCGAAGATTAATAAGCTGGGAGGAAATGAGTGGGAGCGCACCAAATCAAGAGTCCGCGGTCAGGTGAAGATTGCGGCTAAGGATCTGGTGGACCTTTATGCTCAGCGGCAGTCTATGAAAGGGTACGAGTATGGCCCTGACACAGTTTGGCAGACGGAGTTTGAGGAACTCTTCCCGTATGAGGAGACGGAAGACCAGCTGCAGGCGATCGAGGATACCAAGACGGACATGGAGAGCACGAAGATCATGGACCGTCTGATCTGTGGAGATGTCGGGTATGGTAAGACCGAGGTTGCCATCCGGGCAGCTTTCAAGGCAGTGCAGGAGAGCAAACAGGTTGCCTTCTTAGTACCGACTACCATTCTTGCTCAGCAGCATTACAACTCCTTTAAGGAGCGTATGGAACGCTTTGCGGTGAACATAAGAATGCTCTCCAGATTCTGCAGTGCCAAGGAGGAGAGGGAGATCAAGAAGGGCCTGAAGGAAGGTAGTGTCGATATTGTGATTGGAACTCATAAGCTCCTCGCAAAATCGGTTGTCTACAAGGACTTAGGACTCTTGATCATCGACGAGGAGCAGCGTTTTGGAGTCAAGCAGAAGGAGAAGATCAAGCAGATTCGCAAGGATGTGGATGTCCTGGCCCTGTCGGCAACCCCGATTCCGAGAACGCTTCACATGAGTTTGGCGGGAATTCGAGACATGAGTGTGTTGGAAATCCCGCCAGTAGACCGACGAGCAATTCAGACCTATGTCATGGAGTACAATCCAGAGATGGTCCGTGAGGCGATTGAGAGAGAGCTTGCCAGAAGTGGACAGGTCTATTACGTATATAACCGGACCAGCAATATTGATCAGGTGGCAGCGAACATCCGAAAGCTGGTGCCAGACGCCAGGGTGGAGTATGCCCATGGTCAGATGGGAGAACGTCAGCTGGAAGACATCATGAATGCGTTTATCAATCGAGAGATTGATGTTCTGGTATCCACCACAATCATTGAGACCGGACTTGATATCTCCAATGCCAATACGATGATCATCCATGATGCCCGCGCTATGGACTGTCGCAGCTCTATCAGCTGAGAGGACGAGTGGGACGATCCAACAGGACAGCCTACGCTTTCCTGATGTATCAGCGTAATACTATCTTAAAAGAAGAGGCCGAAAAACGTCTGAAGGCAATTCGTGAATTTACTGACTTGGGAAGTGGATTCAAGATTGCCATGAGAGATCTGGAGATTCGAGGAGCTGGTAATCTGCTCGGAGCGGAACAGTCAGGACATATGGAAGCAGTTGGATATGACATGTACTGCAAGATGCTCAATGATGCTGTGATGGAAATGAAGGGAACGAGACGATTCGAGGATACCTTTGAGACCACCATCGATCTTCAGATTGATGCATTTATTCCATCATCCTATGTGGCAAGCGAGAATCAGAAACTGGATCTCTATCGAAGAATTGCACAGGTTGAGAATGAGGAGGAGGCTGACGACATGATTGATGAGCTGGTTGACCGCTACGGAGAGCCGCCGGCTCCGGTTAGTCGACTGCTTGAGGTCTCAATCCTGAAGTCAGAGGCACACAGTGCTTTCCTTACCTCAATTGAGCAGAAGGGTGGCAAGATTCGATTTATCATGAGTCCGAGGGCAACCAGAGTACGGGTAGATCAGATTGATCCATTTGTAAAACAGTACCGAGGTAAGATGAAGTTTGAGACAGGCACACAGCCAGCCTTCGTGTTAAGATCGGATCAGATTGCCAAGAAGGATATCTTAGATAAGGTGAGAGAGGTCGTGGGCAGTATTAAGGAGAATCTGATCAGCGAGGAGGAACCAGTTCAGATTTAACTTCTCCGAAGTTGTGTCCCGTAAAGAAGTCTGATATACTAGGGACAATTAGATTGACGACAGACGTATGGAGGTTTTTATGAGAAGCAGAGTAATTAAGAGTGTCGGCTTAGCACTGACAGTAGTGCTGACAGCAGGCATGTTAGCAGGCTGTGGATCAACGAATACCAAAAAAGGTTCCACAAGTGATGGAGATAAGACCCTGTTCAAGTATGACGGAGAGAAGGTCACATTAAAGGAAGCATGGATTTATGGAAAGATGATGGCGAGTCAGTATGAGAATACTTACAAAGCCTATTTTGGAGATGATTTCTGGAATTCCAGTGTCGGCAAGGACAGTAGCGGCCAGGATGTGAACTTTAAGGATTACGTGAAAGAGCAGGTTGTCACGAATATCAAGCAGATCATTGTTCTGAACAAACAGGCAGAGGATCTTGGCGTGAAACTCTCCGCAAAAGATAAGAGCCAGAGCAAGACCTACGCTAAAGCATTTGCTAAGCAGGATCAGGGTAAGGAGATTCTAAAAGAGTGCGGTGCTGACGTAGAGGATATGGAAGAGATTTACGAGGAGAATGCGCTTGCCTCAAAGGTGATAGCCAAGATTACCTCAAAGGTTGATACGAATGTCACAGATGAGGAAGCCAGAGAGACGAAGATCTTCCGTATCGTATTTCCGACTACCAAGACGGACGAATCCGGCAATGTGGTAAATATGACCGCAGATGAGAAGGCACAGCAGAAAGCTCAGGCTATGGCAGCGATCAGTGCTGTGAATTCTGGAACTCCGATTGAGGATGAGGCGAAAGTCTTAGGACAGACGAACACCGAGGAGACTTATGCAGCAGGACATTCCGAGGAAGGCAAGAAGTTTGAGAAAGCTATCTCAAAGTTAAAAGACGGCGAGACGATGAAAAAGATGATGAAGTGTAGGAACGGTTATGTTGTTGCCAAGCTCATCACCTACATGGATAAAGATGCGACCGAGCAGAATAAGGCAGCGGTCTTAAAACAGAAACAGCAGGATGCCTTCAAGAAGCAGTACGATGAATGGACTGCAGACTTAGAGAAGAAGTGGTCCTACGACAAGGATGTCAATCAGGAACTCTGGGCAGAGATTGATTTTACAAGCAAGGCTCCAGAGTCCACAACAGAGGGGGCGGAAGCTACCACAGCGGCAAAGGCACAATAGCCACGGCAGTCTGGGAGACAGAACTCCTTCATTTTAGGGTTTTACTTTTTTTGCTGCAGTGCCGCATGTTCCTTGCTAATCTCATCGTGGAGACTGACAGAATCCCAGACAGCATTATACTGAGTGAGGACGCATTTCAGATCGACATCTGGCATGCCGTCTTCCTTCAGCTTTGTCAGAATCAGATTCAGGCGGTTGCTGGCAAAGCCTGCGAGAACCATCATCGGATCGTGGAAGGTCTTGCTGTGGGATGCCTTGGTCACACGCTTTTTCATCGTGAGAATCGGGTCATCCACAGTATTGACTGTCTGTGGGGCAGTTCCATTTTTAAAATTACGGATAGCTTCCGGAGTACCAAAGGCAGCCATTCCGATAGGAAGGGCATAATCTTCCTCCGGAACAATTTTCAGGGTGATTCCAGTCTGTCTGCAGAAGTTTCTAAGATGATTTAAGGAAGATGGATCTTCCGGATTATATAATAAGATTGTCTCGTTCATAATAGATTCCTTTCTTATCGTGTTTTCACTTTCTAATACTTCCATTGTAAGGAATATTGATCTTGGGGTCAACCGCAACAGAAACCTTACACAAGCATTACTTTAATTTTTAACTTTTCGTGAATTTTCGTCAGATGCCCACAAAATGTGTTATGATAAAAATAGAAAGGTTGGGGGTAACAGATATTTATTTTCAGGGGAGGAAAATTAATTATGAATATTTCATTTTATCTGCTGCCGAAGAGTGAGGTAGCGTACATTGAGAAGAATGATAATATTGGACATGCTTTAAGGTATATGCATAAACATGGATATCAGGCGATACCAGTGATCGATGAGGAGGGTCACTACGTAGAGACGATGACAGAAGGAGACCTTCTTTGGAGTCTGATTGAAGATTACCACATGGACATGGAGTCGATGAGAAAGATGTCCGTATCCTCGATTAAGAAGAAATGGAATTACAAGGCCGTAAGTATTGATGCTTCTTTTGCGGAGCTGGCAAGGCTGATTACCAATCAGAACTTTGTTCCGGTTGTTGACGCGAGAAAGGTATTCATCGGAATCGTAACAAGAAAAGATGTGATTACTCAGCTGATTCAGGATGAGTATGATGCAGGAGAAGAGCAGAAAGAAGAATATAAGATTTCATAACCTAACATAAGAGTATACACAGGAGATAAGATGGCAGATTTACCAGAGAGGTTCTTAGACAGTATCCGCGAGATATTGAAAGATGAATATGAAGATTTTTTGGCAGGATACGATGAGAAACGCCGTTATGGTCTCAGGGTGAATACTTCAAAGATTACACTGGAGGAATTCGAGAGAATTTCTCCTTTTCATTTGAAGAAGATTCCCTGGATTGATAATGGATATTTCTATCAGGAGGAAGATCATCCGGCAGCTCATCCATTTTACGCGGCAGGATTATATTACCTGCAGGAACCGAGTGCGATGACTCCGGCTTCTAGACTTTCAGTAGAACCTGGAGATAGAGTGCTTGATCTCTGTGCGGCACCGGGCGGTAAGGCTACGGCACTTGGAGCAAAGCTTCAGGGAGGTGTGGATGAAAGAGTCGCTTCGGTGGATAAGACAGCAGGAATGGGAGGAGACAGTGGATTACTGGTCGCAAATGATATCAACACAGCTCGCGCAAGGGCCCTCCTTCGAAATCTTGAGCTGTTTGGAATGCACAATGTCATGGTATTAAATGAGGCACCATATGCATTAGTGCCAAGATTTCCAGAGTATTTTGACAAGATTATGGTGGATGCCCCGTGTTCAGGAGAAGGCATGTTCCGAAAGAATCCTGCAGTTATGGAAGCATGGCTGGAGAAGGGGCCAGAGTATTTCTCAAAACTTCAGAAGGAGATTATCGTCCATGCAGCAGATATGCTGAGTCCAGGAGGAAAGATGTTCTATTCGACCTGTACATTTTCTCCACTGGAGAATGAGGCAGTGATTACCCACCTGCTAAAAGAGAGACCAGATATGTATGTGATTCCGATGGAGGATTATGAGGGATTCTCACAAGGACTTCTTCACTTTGAAGAATTTGAATTTAATCCTGAGTGCCAGATGACCAGAAGAATCTGGCCACACAAGATGTCAGGGGAGGGACACTACCTGGCTCTGCTGCAGAAGGAGGGCAAGAAGCCAGATCGAGTTTTTGAGCAGACAGAAGAGACCAGGAAGAGACCGAAGAAGAATAAGAAGAACAAGAAGGCTTCTGCCTCCAGGAAGGCAGGAGGATCTGGCTTGATGACAAAGGAACAGAAGGAGGCCCTTAGGCTGTTTCTCTCATCGGTCGAGGAAGGTTTCTGGAAGCTTGATTCCGATCATGTGGAGATTCGACAGGATAAGGTCTATTATGTTCCTCAAAAGAATTATGACGGAAAAGGAATGCATTTCCTGAGAAATGGAGTCTATCTGGGAGATCTCAAGAAGAAGAGGTTTGAACCGTCAGAGCCGTTTGCACTCGCTTTGCGAAGAGATACTTTCTCACAGACTTTGAATCTCTCTCTGGAAGATGACAGGTTAGAGAAATTTCTGCGAGGGGAAAGCTTTCCAGTGACTGAGGATGATCTCGAAGGTCAGTCTAAGGATGGATGGTATCTTGTCACGGTAGAAGGGTACCCTCTGGGTTTTGGAAAGCTTTCTGGCAAAACATTAAAGAATCATTATCCTTCAGGATGGAGAAAAAATGTCTGAGCATTTAACAATCCAAAGTGAAAAGGCAGATTTTCAAAAGATTCTGAAATTGATTTTTTGCTCCAGATGAGTTACTCTATAGGTGGTAAGACAAAGGCGTCGAAACAGTATCGTTTCGGCGCTTTTTTCTCTTATCAGCAACGTATCGCACATTGTGTGTGTTGATCGCTGGTAGTCATATCATTATTATAGATAGGACTAATGTTGTTCCCCAACAATAATTATTTTCCTTACAGAAAAAGCGCCGCTAAAAGCGGCGTTTTTTCGTGCAAAAAGAGAAGAAGTATATTACAATGAGACAATGAAGTGAGATAAGAGGAGAGGGGACAGCATGCCAGATTTATTAAAAATGATATATGCCGCAGGGGCAGGCTTAGCCTATTATGAAGGTTTTCGGGCTTACCAGTCAGAAGAGGGTCTGGTGATGGTTGCCTCTGCCATGGCCTGCGCACTCTGCCTGATTCTGTTTGTGAGAAGAATCAGCAGTGCCAGATATTTAAGGATGAGCCTTAAGAAGATTGATAAGCTGAGTGGGACATCCTTTGAAAAGTATCTGATGGTTCAGTTCCGCCGAATGGGCTACCGGGTGAGTATGACCAGTGAGAGCCACGATTACGGAGCAGATCTTATCTTAAGAAAGCATCGGGAGAAGATTGTGGTCCAAGCTAAGAGATATCAGAAGAATGTGGGCCTTGCTGCGGTTCAGGAAGCAATTGGAGCGATTGCTTATTATGAGGCGGACCGCGCTATGGTGGTGACGAATCGATACTTCACGAGAAGTGCGAAAGATCTCGCCCAAAGAAATGATGTGGATCTCTGGGGGAGAGAGGAGATTATCTATAATTTCAGAATACAAAGATAAATATTCTCATATTAGGAATTCCAAGACAACAAGCGGAACTGCCATCGGCAATTCACTTGCATGCTGAGCAAGAAAAAGGCCAGAAACTGTGAAAGTTTCTAGCCCTTAATATACATATCTAACTTAATCAATAACTCTTGTATGGTTTCTCCATTAATTTGACAAACTCATATAAGGTCATAGCGCCAACTCCTGTTCCGCCGACAGAGTAGATCTCCTGATCTTTCTTAGACTCGGAAGTTCCAGCGATATCAAGATGAATCCAAGGCTTGCTCTCAACGAACTCGTTGATGAATCTGGCAGCAGCGATAGCGCCGCACTCGTTACCTGTATTCTTGATATCAGCAATCTCTGACTTGTTGATCTCTGGATACTCATCAGTTCCCAGTGGGAGTTTCCAAATATTCTCACCAGCGATGATAGATCCCTGAAGAATCTTAGCTAAGAGATCATCACTATTGCTGAAGCATCCTGTGTAACGACTTCCCAGAGCAACCTCGCATGCACCAGTCAGTGTTGCGATATCGACGATGGAAGTTGCCTGACACTCACGGATAGCATAAGTGATGGCATCGACTAAGGTGAGACGGCCTTCGGCATCGGTATTGTCAATCTCAATCGTCTTACCGTTCATAGACTTCACAATGTCACCAGGTTTCATAGACTTGCCGGAAACAAGATTCTCACATGCGGCAACGATTCCTGTGACGTTAATGCCAAGCTTGGACTCGGCAATGGCACCCATAGCAGCGATGACAGCAGCTGCACCGCCCATATCACCCTGCATACCAGCCATGCCACGGCTTGGCTTTAAGTTATATCCACCTGCATCGAAGCAGATACCCTTACCAATCAGAGCGATGCGGTCGGTATCTGTGACACGTCCGTTGTAATCCATAATGATAAACTTAGGAGCTTCCTTGGAGCCTTTGGCAACGGAAAGGTAAGCGTTCATACCAAGTTTTTCACAATCTTCTTTGGAAAGAACAGTGAACTTGATATTATTCTTATCACATACTTCCTTGGCTGCCTTACAGAGAGCAGATGGAGTCATAACATTGGCTGGCTCATTGACAAGATCACGTGCCTTTGTCACGGCCTTAGCCATCATCTGTACATACTGTTCCTCTTTCTTAAAGGATGCAGCATCCATACCAGTCAGCACACCAAGATTTAACTCATCTTCCTCTTTCTCGGAAGAGAGATATTTGTCAAACTTATAATCTCCGAGGAGAAGGCCCTTCATCGCAGAGCTTAACCAGTAAGCGATGTCATCTCCGATGGCAGTCATCAGAAGATTCTTACCTTTAAAGCGCTTCGCTTCTTTGATTGCAGCGCCGAACTGAAGCTGAATTCTTCTAGGAGTAGCTTTTTCAGGAATTCCGATAAAAATCAGATTATAGTAAGGTTGTCCCTGATAGGAGAAATCTTTTCCACGGAGCCCGTATACCTTGCTTCCACCGACAAGTCCGTCAGCCTTTAAGGAGTCGAAGATCTCACTAACTTTGCCAAGTTCTATGCTGAGACGGTTCTTGTGGTTATATGTAACGAGCAATGTATCAAATTCATAATCCTCCAGGTCGACAAGACGTTGTATATACATTTTGATACGCTCCTTTCTCGATTGCATGAGTTAAGTTCTTAGCCGAATATTCATGATCGTATGCTTGGGGAAGAAAAGCCCACTTCCCCCTTTACAATTGAATCTAGTATAGCATAAAAATAATGAATAAAACAGAAAATATTTGTATAGATTATATAAAAAAATTGGTTCCACCATGGATTCTTTCTTAGAAAATGTCCATGAAAGGGTACTTTTTTATCAGCGATTGCGTATAAATTTTTCAATCTCTCTGGTGAGAGACATCTCCGCATTCAGTTTGTGGGCGGCACTGAGCTGGGTGATTAGGAGCAGCAGCTTTCCCATCTTCTCTTTTTGAGAATCTGCCTGATCAGAATCAGACAGTGCTCTTCCTAACTCTAAAAGGGTGGAGAGGATATCACGGAAAATCTGGCTGTCATCTTTCGATACCATCTCATGCTTGATAGCCCTCTTCATCACTTTCTCAGACCGCATCAGAGCAGGAAATGCTGCGGGAACCTCCTCCAGTTCTTCCTGAGGAGATTTTGGTTCATGTCCGACCTCTTCTGCCTTGATGTTATCCCAATCAGCCTGCTGTTCTTCCAGGCTGTCATAATGCTTATCTCCGAACACATGAGGATGGCGGTGGATCATCTTCCTGGCAATCCCATCAATCACATCCTCCAGGGCAAATTCACCATTCTCCTCTGCAATCTGACTCTGCAGAACTACCTGAAGGAGAACGTCCCCGAGTTCCTCTTTTAAGTTGGTCGGGTCATTCGTCTCGGTCAGATTAGTGATAGCCTGATTCACTTCATAAGCTTCCTCAACCATATTAGATTTCAGAGATTCATGTGTCTGAATCTTATCCCACGGACATCCGTTCTCACTGCGAAGAGCGGCAACGATTGCCCGGAATTCTTCTAAATTAAATTTTCCTTCCATATGATGCACCTCGCATAATTATAGGTTCATTATATCAATGCATCTAATAAAATACCATATCCCAGAATAGGGAAAGAAGGCAATATATTGGCAATGTTTTCATTGTTTTAGCAACAAAGTATGCTAGAATAAGAGAGAACTATATGATTTA
>JAXJRI010000130.1:0-15273 GCA_036310685.1 Lachnospiraceae bacterium
TGTGGGAGTCGCAAAGCGACGGAACAATCCGTAGTCACTTTTGGCATTTACATCTTGATATGAATAAGATATCAAGGCCGATTAAGATACATAAGATCCTAGTGATCGGGAGGTTTATATATGTTTGATCAGTTAGATTCCCTGGTAACTCGTCTTGATGAGGTTATGAAAGAGTTAAGTAATCCAGATGTGGTTGGCGACCAGGAGAAATTTAGAAGTCTGATGAAGGAGCAGAGCAATCTGACCCCTATCGTTGAGAAATATAATGAATATCTGAAGGCAAACCAGACTATTGAAGATGATCTTGAGATGCTTGAGGCTGAGGACGATGAAGAGATGAGAGAGATGCTCAAGGAAGAGATCTCCGAGTCTAAGAAGGAAGTTGCTCAATGTGAGGAAAATCTTAAGATTCTTCTTCTACCCAAAGATCCTAACGATGAGAAGAACGTTATCGTTGAGATTCGTGCTGGTGCCGGCGGAGATGAGGCTGCTCTTTTCGCAGCAGAGATCTACCGTATGTACAAAGAATATGCTGAGGCACGTAACTGGAAGACTGAGTTCATCGATGCCAATGAGAATGGTTTAGGCGGATTCAAGGAAGTGTCCTTTATGATTAACGGACAGGGTGCTTACTCTCGTCTTAAGTATGAGAGTGGTGTTCATCGTGTTCAGCGTATTCCTGCAACAGAGTCTGGCGGGCGTATCCATACTTCTACTATCACTGTTGCAATTATGCCTGAGGCTGAGGAGGTCGATGTCGACTTAGATATGAACGACTGTCGATTCGATGTGTTCCGTGCTTCTGGTAACGGTGGACAGTGTGTCAACACAACAGACTCCGCAGTACGACTGACTCATATTCCTACTGGAATCGTTATCTCCTGCCAGGATGAGAAGTCACAGATTAAGAACAAGGCGAAAGCGATCAAAGTACTTCGTGCGCGTCTTTATGATCTGGAGCAGCAGAAGGCACATGATAAGGAAGCTGAGCTTCGTAAGAGCCAGATTGGTACAGGAGACCGTGCAGAGAAGATCCGTACTTACAACTTCCCACAGGGACGTGTCACAGATCATCGTATCAAGCTGACAGTTCATAAGCTGGAGGCAGTCATGAACGGAGATCTTGATGAGATCATCGATTCACTGATCGCAGCAGACCAGGCAGCTAAGCTTAGTAAATTAGAGAAACTTTCTGCCTAAGCCGACACGCTCCTTCATGAGCATGAAGTGGTGATTAGCACCGCGAAAATGTGAATGAAGGGAGAAAATGTGGGAGTCGCAAGGCGATGGAACATTCCGTAGTCACTATTGACACCCACATCATAGAATAATAAAGGAGAATATCCATGGGAGATTTCAGAGATAATATACGTAAAGTAATCCCGTATGTTCCGGGAGAACAGCCAAAGCAGTCCAATGTGATTAAGCTTAACACGAATGAGAATCCATATCCACCGTCTCCAAAGGTGGCAGAGGCTCTTGCTAATATCAAGAATCTGAGATTGTATCCAGACCCGGCAGCATCTAAGCTGGTGAATACGATTGCAGCCTATAAGGGCGTAGATTCAGATCAGGTTTTTGTTGGGGTTGGTTCCGATGACGTGCTCGCTATGTCATTTCTTACTTTCTTCAATAGTGATAAGCCGATCTTCTTCCCGGATATTACCTATTCTTTCTATGATGTCTGGGCCGATCTCTTCCGCATCCCATATAAGACGAGACCGCTTGATGAGGACTTTATGATTGACCCATCCGACTACTATTGGGATAACGGCGGCGTTGTCTTCCCGAATCCAAATGCACCGACAGGTGTCCTGATGGAGCTAGATCAGATTCGTGATATTGTCAGTCACAATCAGGAAGTGGTTGTGATTGTGGATGAGGCATATATTGACTTTGGCGGTGTGACTGCTCAGAGTCTTTTAGATGAGTTTGATAATCTTCTGATTGTTCAGACCTTCTCAAAATCAAGGTCAATGGCAGGAATGAGAATCGGTTATGCACTTGGCTCTAAGGAGCTGATTAAAGCACTGAATGATGTTAAGTATTCCTTTAATTCATACACCATGAATACTCCTTCCATCGTTCTTGGAAGTGCAGCGATTGAGGATGAGGAATATTTCCAGAAGACCAGAGCAAAAATTGTTGAGACCAGAGAATGGTTCAAAGGAGAGATAAAGAAGCTTGGTTTCTCTTTCCCAGATTCTCAGTCCAACTTTATCTTTGCAACTCATGAGTCAGTACCTGCAAAGAAGATATTCGATGCAGCCAGAGAGCATGATATCTATGTGAGGTATTTTGATAAACCAAGAATTGATAATTATCTAAGAATTACAATTGGTACCAGAGAGCAGATGGAAGCTTTCTTAAAATTCTTAAAGAATTTTATATAAAAATAGGAAAATACCATAGTAATTAGAACCGCTTTATTATAAAATAAAGATAAGAATATCAGACGTAAATATTTAAGGAGGCTGCTATGAAAAAGATCTTATTTGCCGCTTCGGAGTGTGTTCCGTTCATAAAAACAGGAGGACTTGCCGATGTTGTCGGAGCTCTTCCGAAGGAATTTGATAAGGATGAGTGGGATGTTCGTGTAATCCTGCCAAACTACAGAGCGATTCCAGATAAGTTTAGAAATAATTTCAAGTATATTACACATTTCTATATGGGAACCGGTCCACTGCTTCCACATGCCCATGTTGGTATTATGCAGTATGAGTATGAGGGTATCACATATTACTTTATCGATAATCTGGATTATTTTGGAGCAGACAAACCATATTCAGATGTGAGAACTGATGTCGAGAGATTCATCTTCTTCTCAAAGGCAGCTCTTTCTGTTCTTCCAATTATCGATTTCAAGCCGGATCTCATCCACTGTCATGACTGGCAGACAGGTCTGATTCCTGTATATTTAAAGACAGAGTTCCAGGCTAACCCATTCTACTGGGGCATCAAGACCATCATGACAATTCATAATTTAAGATTCCAGGGTGTCTGGGATATTAAGACGATCAAGGGTATTTCCGGACTTCCAGATTCCTTATTCACACCAGATAAGCTGGAGTTCAACAAGGATGCTAACCTCTTAAAGGGTGGCATCGTATATGCAGATTATGTTACAACTGTCAGTGAGACTTATGCGAAAGAGATTCAGACAGATTACTATGGTGAGGGCCTGAATGGACTTCTCCATGCTAGAGATCAGAGTCTTTTCGGTATTGTCAATGGTGTAGATTACTCTGTCTACGATCCTAAGACGGATGAGAACGTATACCAGAATTATGGTATCCGTGATTATAAGAGAGGTAAGGAAGCTAATAAGACTGCTCTTCAGAAGGAGCTCGGACTTGAGGTTAATCCAGACAGATATATGATTGGTCTGATCTCAAGACTGACAGATCAGAAGGGATTAGATCTTGTTCAGTATGCGATGGAACGTCTGGTTGATGAGTTCACACAGATCGTTGTTATTGGTACAGGTGAGGAGAAGTACGAGAACATGTTCCGCTACTATGCTTCTCGTTATCCGGACAGAGTTTCCGCTAATATCCTCTACTCCGACAATCTGGCTCACAAGCTTTATGCAGCAGCAGATTCCTTCCTGATGCCTTCACTGTTTGAGCCATGTGGACTGACACAGATTATCGCTCTTCATTACGGAACAATCCCGATTGTCCGTGAGACTGGTGGACTGAAGGATACTGTTATTCCTCTGAATGAGTTTGAGGATACTGGAGATGGATTCTCCTTCACAAACTATAACGGAGATGACATGATCAACACAGTTAACTACAGTAAGTACATCTTCTTCGAGCAGAAGAAAGTATGGGGTAACATGGTTAAACGTGCGATGAAGAAAGATCTCTCATGGCATGTATCAAAACAGCGTTACGAAGATCTTTATAATAAGCTGATCGGAAGATAAGTCGATTGCTTGATTTTTGGGGGACTGCCTGACAGTCCCCCCTTTTATTGTGCCCTGTATGCAAAATGGACCGCCAGTGGCTGTCCATTTTGTTGACACGCCCCTTCATGAGCATGAAGTGGTGATTAGCACCACGAAAATACGAATGAAGAGTAGGATTGTGACAGTCGCAAAGCGACGGAACAATCCGTAGTCACTTTTGATATCCACATCAAGATATAAAGATGAAACTATAAAGATAAAAATATAAAGATAAAACCGGCAGTTCAAGCTGCCGGTTTTAGAAAGGAGAAGTATGAAATATATCTGCATGAAAATAGGAAAAATCTTTCTTTATGTAAATTTAGCATAGCCTTGAAATGTGTAGCAATTATGTACTTATCCTATAGTTAAGAAACCTTTAAGAAATGAAAGATAGGTGAAAGTTTATTCCTACTTGTAGAAATTAATCCAATCGTTAATGATATCATCTACGTTCTCCAAGAGCTTATCCTTCTGATGCTGGTCAGGATTATCAATATAGATGCCTCCTGTTACGAGAACATTCTTGCCAGTCAGACGGCAGAGCTTGTCTGCTACATATGGAACAAAAGAAGGGTCCGGGTCCTCTAAGCAGGACAAGAGCATCGTGTCTGCCTCCGCCGGGTCAGTATCCGGAATCGGAGTTGAGTAGGCGGTACAGTCTAAGGTATGATAATCTCCGCCAGTTAGTAATACATGAAGATCTTCCCCAACGGGAGTGATATCCATCTGAATCGTCGTAAAAAGTAAAACTCTATGTAATTTCATCTGAGTTCCTCCGTGTCTTTATATTTTCTCCAGTATACCATACTTTATCCATATACGTAAAAGCGATTGAAAGTTAATATTCGTAAGAAGCCAACAGCACAGTGGCGGAGCGTAGGCTCAGATGGGAACCAGTGAGAAATAGATAGGAACCGTTACATTGATATATTGCGTGAATTGTAACGATGGAAAATATAAAGATTACAGAAATGTTACATTTCCTTTATTAAAAGTGAAAAATATGTTAAGATATCACACAGGAATTATCGATAACGATTCAATCTTTAGATGATATATTGGAGGATGATATGAGAAAGATTTGGTATAAATTTGCTGCGGTATCTTTACTGAGTGTAATGACAGTGTGCAGTCTGGCTGGAGGTAATGTGCAGGCTAAGTCTCATAAGAAGAGACAGAAGACGAAAATCAGTAAGCAGACCGTGACTGCATTTCCTGGGATGGGTGGAGTTACTTTGAAGCTTCGACACAACCAATCTGGGAAAGCGGTAGTGTGGACATCTGCGGATCCACGTATCGCTTCTGTTGATGCACAGGGTAACCTGGCTTTTAACAAAGAAGGCAATGTCATGGTCAGAGCAAAAGTTGGCAGACGTTCCTATAAATGTCTGGTGTCTGTCTGCGACAAGAAGGCTTACGGCGCAGTGCAGAAGGCATTACAATTCTATCATGCACGCAACATGAGATACAGCCAGGGCAACCGTATGGGAAGACGCTCTGCAGATTGCAGTTCTTTTGTGGGTAGATGTTATCTCCCACAGGGCTATACGATGGGCGGCACAAGCAGATGGTGTAATACAGCAGCGGGACAGGCCCTCTGGGCAACACAGAACGGCAAGGTAGTTTCTAACGGCAAGCCTTCCGTCGGTTCTAAGAAGATGCTGCCGGGAGATATCGTCTTCTACCGCAAGGGTCATAATGGAAGATATAAGAATATCTATCATGTTGAGATATTCTTAGGATATGAATATGATGGCAAGAAATTGAAGGGATACACTATGTCCTCCATCATTGGCAACTATCCTTCGATTCTGAAGAGGGATTACATGTCAAGACGCCATAAAGTAGCGGAGGTTGCACGCCCGACAAAGTAAATGTAATACGGTGAGAGAGGTGTAACGAATGATTATGAGACAGGAAAAGTATGGAAACTTGAAGAGAGGGATTCTTGGACTGGCAGTTCCGATTGTGGCAGTGGGATTGCTGATTGCCGGGCCGGGCGGTCAAGGAAAGGTTAGCGCCAAATCCAAAGTGGTTTATAAGTGTGTGACCCCGAAGGAGCCACAGTCAAGTGACCTTAAGGTACGACATACCGTCACGAAGTTAAAGAACAAGAGATGGATTCAGTCCTATACCAAGGATGATCGATATTATTACTATATTCAGGCTACGAATCCATATAAGGGGCACCTGACAATCACAAGGGTAAAGTATAAAGGACTAGGCAAATATTCGAGAGCTTACATGTACCTGAGATATTTTGGTCATGCGACCAACCTTGATTGTTCCGTCAGCAACGGTGTAACATATCTTTGGACTGGAAGTAATGCTGTGAAGGGCAAGGATACCTCAAGAGCGATCAGTGCTTTTCCATTTCAGAAGAATGCGAAGCTGTATTATCAGTCCAATATCATGTACCAGATTCCATATAATGGTAAGGGTAAGTATGTGACGAATGTCTATCCTGCCATCAGTGCGGATGGTACAGAACTCACGGTTCGCTATACGAGAAACAATATGCAGTATTATCAGACTTATCCGCTCTCACAGGGACTGTATATCGATCCAAGTGCTCCGACCTCTCTGTTAGTCACCCCACCGACAAAGGGAGCCTTCCAGGGATTTGATGTGAAGGATGCACATGTCTATACCATTGAGGGAAGTCCTAGAAAGTCATTCCTCAGGGGCTATGACAGGCGCAGAAAGTACGAGCCGACCAAAGTGCGTATTATTAATAAATATACAGGAATCCGCACATGTTTTACCATTCATGGGGCTAAGAGATTATCATTCCGTGAGCCGGAGGGCATCAAGATTCAGCAGGACGGCCAGCTGGAGATGATGTATGTCTCCCATAAACTGGAGAATATGAGAGCGAACATTTACTTGATTAAAAGATGATCTCACTACCGTGCCAAAACTCATCATCCCGCGTAAGCTTGCTTACAAGTGGGGATGTGAATATTTGACACTGTAGTCATGATATCTAATAAGTTAGATATCAACACATTAGAAGAAGGGAAAGAATGAACAAAAACGAAAAGAATATGCAGCAGAAGGCGGCAGAGTTATGACAAAGAAGAATTGGTTTTTCAGAATATTCTTTTATATCTTATCGCTGCTGTGTCTGGCACTTGGAATTATCCTCAACACAAAGACAGAGTTGGGGGTATCTCCGATCATCTCCGTCGCCTATTCAACTTCCGAGGTACTGCATCTGAATTTTGGGAATGTAACATTTGCTCTGTATGCCATCTTTGTGGTGGTAGAGCTGATCATCCGTGGAAAGAATCGAAGATATACCGATTTATTGCAGCTTCCGCTGTCTCTTGTCTTTACGAGAGTGATGAATTTCTATAATGATTACATTCCAATTCATCTACATTCGTTCCCAGCTAAGTTTCTCTTGCTATTGTTGGCAATTGTACTTACTGGTATTGGTGCGGCAATGTCAGTCAATATGAAGCTTGTTCCGAATCCAGGAGACGGCATAGTTAATGCAATCGCGGAAGTGACTGGTAAGACCATGGGAATCACGAAGAATATGTTCGATGCTTTGAATATCTCCATCACCTTTATGATCGGACTGGTCAGCGGACATTTCCTTCTTGGTATTGGTGTCGGAACTGTAGTCGCAGTACTCGGTGTCGGAAGAGTCGTAGCTGTCTTTAACTATCTGTGTAAGAAACCAATGGCCAAGCTGGCTGGACTTGATACAGAGGAAGAGGGGACAGAGGAAGAGATGGAAGCAGATTACATCCTGTCTGAGCAGACAGAAGATTAATCCCCACATCATCATATATTGTCATCATACCCTGAGTTGTTTCGGCAATTCAGGGTTTTCTTGTTCAGTGCCTAGAGGAAATCGCCATCAGTCCTTCCCTTTATTTACGTTATTGACAATGTATAGTATAATAAGAATAGTCTGATTTGTGCAGGAATACTAAATTGGAGGGTATAAATATGCCAAAATGGATAGATTTGAATGAGATGGAAGACGATGATGATTTCGTCCCGAAAAAGAAGATTAGTACTAGTATCTCCGCAGAAGATCTTGAGGGAGGAGATCTGACGGGAGACCTGCCGTCTGGAACTCAGGAGGCGACAGAAGATGACTATCTAGATACGATGGAGCCGGCGAAGAAGAGTATGACGATCTTCTTCCTGATTGATGTGTCTGGAAGTATGAAGGGCACAAAGATTGGATCGCTGAACAGCACGATGGAGGAGCTGCTGCCATCTCTGATTGGTGTGGGGGAGGCCTCCACAGACGTAAAGATTGCTGTGATGAAGTTCTCCACAAATGTCGAGTGGGTGACACCGGAGCCAGTTAAGATTGAGGATTATCAATACTGGAATCGTTTGGATGCGGATGGTCTTACCTTTATGGGAGATGCATTCCTAGAGCTCTCTAGAAAGCTTTCAAGGAATGCTTTCTTAAGCTCACCGTCCCTGTCCTATGCGCCGGTCATCTTCCTCTTATCTGATGGAAGCCCGAACGATGACTGGAAGAAGGGACTTGCGACACTGCAGGAGAATAAGTGGTTCCAGCATGGACTTAAGATTGCGCTGGGAATCGGTTCCGAGGTTGATATGGATGTCCTGAGAACATTTACTGGCAATGATGAGCTGGCAGTGCAGGCTAAGACAGCGGATCAGCTGCGTGACCTAATTAAGCTGTTAGCTGTAACGTCTTCTCAGATCGGAAGCCGCAGTCTTGCTCTGGTGGACGCGAACGGTTCGATGCCGGAGGCAGGTAGGGTTTCGCAGGCGAAGGAGCAGGCTCTTGTGGAGGAGATTCGTTCTGGTAAGAAGGATATTCTCGGCGAGGCAGTAGATCTTGACTCTGTCAATTACGATGAGGGATGGTAGACCGATGGGAAGTAGAGAGTTAAAAATCAGGGAGAGAGTTCCGATTGAGGCGGGAGGAAGTGCTGTCGTAGAGAAAGAGCTCGGACGAGGCGGGCAAGGTATCGTGTATCTGGTCCACTATCGGGGAAGAGAGTATGCTCTGAAGTGGTACTTTATCTCTAGAATTAAGAATCCAGATGCTTTTCGGGCAAACCTCAGAAGGAATATCGAGGAGGGTGCCCCGGAGAACGGCAAGAGATTTATCTGGCCCCTGTATCTCACAGAGACCAAGGAGAATGGAGCTTTCGGATATCTTATGAATGTTGCGCCGAGAGGGTATGACTCATTCACAGATATTTATAATGGATATAAATGGGAGAAACCGCGTGTCAAGGGACAGCCGGCTAGAAAGATTAAGGTAAAGTTTGCCTCCCTTGATGTGATGTTTACGGCGGCAATCAATATTGTCAAGGCATTCCGGTCCCTGCATCTGACTGGAAAGAGTTATCAGGATCTGAATGACGGCGGTTTCTTTATCGATACCAGGACAGGAGATGTTCTGGTCTGTGACTGCGATAATGTCGCACCGGATGGCCAGAATTTTGGAATCGGAGGAATGCCTGGATTCATGGCTCCGGAGGTTGTGAGAGGCGTGGCCAAGCCGAACGTCCTGACAGACCGCTACAGCCTGGCAGTTGTCCTCTTTAAATTGTTCTTCCGAGGAGATCCGCTGGAAGGCTCCAAGGTATTAAAGTGTGTGGTGATGACAGAGGAGAATGACCTGATTCATTATGGCAAGGAGCCGGTCTTTGTCTATGACCCGAACAATGCTTCTAACCGACCGGTAAAGGGAGTGCATGACAATGTCATCAGACTGTGGAAGATTTATCCGGATTATATTCGACAGGCATTTACACTGTCCTTTACCTATGGGATTGCGGAGCCAAATGCCAGAATCATCGAGAAGAGCTGGATTCAGATGCTGATTCAACTGAAGCTGGATATCATCCACTGCAGCTGCGGCAAGACAGCATTTGCTTATGCATTTGACCGCAAGGGGGAACATCAGCTGGTGTGCAGGAATTGCGGCAGCGTGATCTACACGATGAGCGTGAAGGATTATGAGATCCCGCTGAATCTCGGAGCTAAATTCTATCGCTGTCTCACAGAGAAAGCGAACGACGACTTTGAGACAGTTACAGGCGAGGTCATTGAGAATCGCCTGAAGAAGGGATTGTTTGGAATTAAGAACCTTTCCAGACAGACGTGGCAGGCTAAGTTCCCAGATGGATCGGTCCGCAAGGTAGGTCCGGGAAGAGGAGTCCCGATCTGGAAGGGCTTGGAATTAGACTTTGATGAAGGTGTGAAGGCGAAAATCCTTCTCTAGATAAGGCGGTGCAAGTAATGGGCGAAATGTATGTATCACTTCGCGAGATCTGCGATGAGAAGCGGACGGTAACAGACGCTGAGACGAATAAGACCAGCGCAAGACCGGTATATTTTGAGTCAATGCCTGCCTTGATTGAGGGGGCATTCGAGTTTGTGTGTCTGTTTGACAAGATGCACAGAGAGGGGAAGATTTATGGAAGCAATCGCTCTGATCTTTTTCTCTTTGATCTTGAGACAGGACAGATGAAGTTTGAAGGTCAGCAGTTTGTGATTCCCGAGGGTCAGGAGTCAGAACAGGAGAAGGCAACTGTGATCTCCGAGTTTCTGGCGCCCGAGATTCTGCAGATGGGAATGGACGGCAGAACCTATTATTCGATGGAGACAGACTGGTACTTTATGTCAGTCTTCTTATTCGAATATTTCTTCCACACAGGCTCTCCATTTGAGGGCAAGAAGATGGTAAATCGCTGTTTCCTCTCTCCACTGGAGAAGGAGACCTTCCGGGCGGAAGAGGGAGTCTTCTGCATGGACCCGATTGATGACAGCAACGAGCCAGTGAAGGGGATCCAGGATAAGCTGATTCAGTATTGGGGCGAGTATCCTGAGATTCTGCAGAAGACCTTCCAGAAGGCATTCATGGATGGGGGCAACCTCATCAATTTAAGACCGAATGATTTAGACTGGAAGAATGTTCTGATTAAGCTTTCTATGAATTATATCCAGTGCAGCTGTGGATTCCATGGCTACTCTGATAAACTGATTCGACAGGATGACGGTACTTATATCTGTCCGAAATGTAAGAGGACCTACTATCCTCTTTCCAACGGTATGGATACGATTCTGCTGGCTGATGGAGTGAAGCTTTATGAGTGCCAGACGGGTAAGGATCAGTTTGATAAAGATACGGTCACAGGAATTGTGATCGAGAATAAGCAGCATAAAGGACTTTATGGTATCAAGAATCTGAGCGACGGCTACTGGACAGGATTGTTCCCGGGAGGCAAGAGGAAGGAGATCTCTAAGGGATCAGCCATTCCAATCTGGGAAGATATGCAGATCGCATTTGAAGTGGGAGAGGACTGGAGTCTTAAGATTATGCCGGGAAGCCGGGCGGTGCAGACAGATGATGATACGGTGATAGAGGATATGACAGAGACTGCAGTGGCAGAGATCGCGGCAGAGCCTCCAGTATCCGGAAAGGATGAGAATCATGAGTGATAGTGAATTTATCTCCGTGAATGATAATTTAGAGGAGATTGATCCCTTAGATACCATGCCGCCAGCCAAAAAGAGTATGGTTATCTTCTTCTTAGTTGACACATCCCAGAGCATGGAAGGATCGAAATTAGAGTCATTGAATAAGGTTATGGGAGAGATTCTCCCAGAGCTGATCGGAGTCGGAGAGGCAGGAACTGACGTGAAGATCGCAGTCATGTCATTCGATTCAGGCTTTGAGTGGATGACACCAGAGCCCGTATTAATTGAGGAATATCAGACTTGGCAGAATCTGACGGCAGGAGGTGTCACAGACTTAGGAGCTGCCTGTGAGGAGCTCTGCAGCAAGCTCTCAAGAAAGAGCTTCTTAAGTGCACCATCCCTGTCCTATGCGCCAGTCATTTTCTTGATTACAGACGGTTATCCAACTGACAATTACAAGAAAGGCTTTGAACTTTTACGCAGGAATAAGTGGTTTAAGTATGGACTGAAGGTTGCTCTTGCCATCGGTTCCAATGTGGATCTGGATGTCTTAAGAGAGTTTACCGATGATGAGGAGTTAGTTCTTCAGGCATTCAATGCGGATATGCTGAAGAAGCTGGTTCGTGAGATTGCGGTCACATCCTCTAAGATTGGATCCACCAGCATGACGCTTACAGAGTCAGAGGGATCTGAGCGTACCTTAGAGCAGGTTGCCGGTGCCAAGAAAGAGCAGATGATTGATGCGGTGCAGGATATGAAGAAGGATATTCTTGATGTCGATGATCTTGAGGATCTTGACGACATGGATATAGAGTTTGATGAGGGCTGGTAAAATGTTTCATGGATTTCATTCCACTGTCATCGGTGACAGTCATGTAAAAAAAGGCATCGTATGTCAGGACAGTTCTGGGACATATGTATGTGATCGATATGCGGTGGCTGTTGTGGCGGACGGACACGGAAGTGCCAAGCATTTCCGGAGTGAGGTCGGTTCTCAGATCGCGGTACAGATTACACTGGGACTGATGAACAAGTACATGAGGCGTGACAATTTCCCAGAGCAGTTTAAGAAGCATCCGAATTTTATCTTAAAGCAGATGGAGAAGCAGATTCTCATGAAGTGGAGAGAGGCCATCCAGGCTTATCAGAGTGCCAATCCTTTCACTGAGGAGGAGCTTTTGAAGGTTCCGGAGGATAAGAGAGACCATATCAATATTCCGACCGTCTATGGAAGCACTGTCCTCGTTGCGGTGATGACAGATGAGTTCTCTTTCGGGCTGGTACTCGGAGATGGAGGATTTGTGGTTCTTGAGGAGGACGGGGATGCCTACATTCCAATCGAGGATAAGAATTCACGGGCGAATTATACGTCTTCCCTTTGCAATACGAATGCTTACAAATATTTTGAGCACTGGTACACCAGAGAGCGTCCGAAGGCGATGTTCGTCTCGACCGATGGACTCTTTAAGTCTTTTGCCAGCGAGTCTGATTTCTTAAAATATCATGGACTTCTTGCCCAGATGTTTGGCAATCAGGACCGCATGAGCCGAAGCGTAAAGAAGAACTTTGAGCGAAGAACCCGCGATGGAAGTGGAGATGATATATCGATCGCCATGGTCTATCATACAGATCAGACCGCAATAACAGGAGGAGATTGCGATGAAGAAAGAAGCTAGTGTCATCCTGGCAAAATGTAAGGATAAGAAGATTTACGGACTACGTATTGAGAAAAGAGACAACGACTGGGTCCGCACATGGGCCTTCCCGATAAGTGAAGATATGGCTGAGAAGGAAGGCTTCGATAAGACCAACTTTACGGGAAGCTTCTACACGGATGAGGAGTATCCTGGATGCCCGTACTGCGGTGCAAAGAGATGCTTTGTCTGTGGAAATTGCGGCAAGGTCAGCTGCTATGATGGCTCTGACAAGGTAGTCTGCAAGTGGTGCGGAGCAAGCGGCAAGGCGACTGCAGATGACGGTGCCTTAGATGTAACCGGAGGCGGTTTCTAATTAAGAAAGGAATTTGGGGAATTTGAATTTTCTGCTGTCAAGCAAAAATGAAAATGTCCTGAATTATTTCAAACATTTGCACTGTAGATACGAGTAAGTTAATATAGGTATATTCAAGACAAGGAGCCGGGATTTTTCAAAAAAATACCGGCTTCCCTTTGTATCTAAGAGGTTTCGGCATTTATTCCACGGTCTGCTTGACAGTGAGCCTCGGAAGGGATGGGTTTCGGCTGGCCCGGGCAGGCAGACGCGCATGCGCTCCTGCCAGCCCGGCAACAAGCCTACCATCCCTTCTTACTCACTGATCAAGCAGCTTTCGCGGCATAAATGGTCTTCGTTTTTGCCTGCGCCGGCAAAACGGGCAGAACTTCCCCAGAGTTTTATGTGGTACTCTCATCGCCCTGACGGTGCTTCTGACGCCTGACAAAGTCCTGAAATGACCCTCTTCTCCATGGATGGCTCATCGGCGGAATGTAGCGTTTCTTCGATTTTGGTTCTGTATAGTCCGGGTCGAATTCTTTTGATTTCCTTTCCCGCATGGGAATCTTGTCCAATGCATAGATATCTTTATCATTGACACTGCAGAAGAGGCGGCCGTCAAAAGCCTGAATGACCATGACTTTTGTCCCTTTACGGTAATGGATCTGCATACCTTGATCATCCATAAGACGGTAATAAGATTTTTTATACTGAATACAGTGTCCGCAGTCAACGGTACGTTCGCTGAGCACAGCAAGGATCAGATTGATCTTTTCGCTGGAAGGTTGCTTTTCGAATACGCTTCTGATACCATGAATGGGAAGTGAGAACTTCGCATTGAATTCTTTTATGTAGGAGTGCAAGAATTCATTAGCAGCATCTATGGTCGTTATGCCTTTCAGCCGGAGCTCGACTGGAAGGCGCGACTGTAGTGTCTGGATCAGCCGTTCTACACGCCCCTTTGCCTGTGGAACGCTGCTGGATTCAAGTTCGATCCCAAGCTGTTTGCAGGCATAGGCAAACTGCGTGTAGGTATCCTCGTCTGTGGACGGGGCATTTTTCTTTTTATAAGTAAATACAGCCCGTCTGTCAGTAAAGATCTTGTAGGGAATGCCATAGTCCTGCAGAGTTTGGAAGAGTATGTGGTAGTATCCGGCAAGAGTTTCCTGTGTATCAAACCTGGCTCCGGTAATCCAGCCGCTTGCATCGTCAATAGAAACATGCAGATGCCAGATCTGGTCGGGAACCCATTCAAAAGGGGAAGCGTCCGCCTGAAGCAGTTCTCCGAGACTGGAAGCGCGGGGACGACGTGAATGAGCATCTTCTATCGCAACGAGGCAGTCTTGGATCTTCTCCACTTCTTTCCTGGTCCCGGCTTCTTTTTTTCTGGCCTCCAGCTCTTTTTTGATCCGTTTCTTTTTTGCCCGGGTAACGCGGGGAGAAAAGATGCCTGCCTGTTCAAGGATACTGGTTACGGTAGGGACAGAGAGAACGATCTGCTCGTACCGCTCCAGGAGCTCAGTATAATGAGTAAAATTAGCCCCATAGTATTTGTTGCGGTAAAGGTCCACGACGAGGGTTCTAACCTCATCAGAGATTGTTGTGGCAGGCTTTCTTCCAGCGTTGCCATGATGGAAAGCGGCTTTTCCGCGTTCTTTATAGGCAATGATCAGGCGGTTGACCTGTCTCCTGGTGATTCCAAGAGTCAGGGCGGCCCTGTCTTTGTTGCCATCAGTTTCTACCAGTTTCTTGATAACTTCATATTTCGTCTGTTCCTTCATAGTAAGTTCTATTCTCCTGATAATTCATCACCCCCGAATAGAGATTATTATAACACATTCGGGACATTTTCATTTTTGCTTTACCAGGACATTATCATTTTTGGCTTATAA
>JAXJRI010000131.1:0-2058 GCA_036310685.1 Lachnospiraceae bacterium
TGTGGGAGTCGCAAAGCGACGGAACAATCCGTAGTCACTTTTGACAACTACATCATAATATTAGATTGTACACAATCAATAATATAGCATAATTCACCTATGGTTGCAATAAAAGAACTGCAATAAAAGAAACTATTTTTGTAAAAAAGTTGTGATATAATTGCATTATTAGATTTTTTTCGAAAAGATGGTAACTTATGGCAGAGAAATCAAAGGTATATTTTACTGACTGGCATCATTACCATGAGCATTTTAAAAATAGCAATCCAAATGTTGCATGGAGAGAGACCTTAGAGCACGGTGAGAAGATTGGACTCGGAAGCAGAGAGTACGAGCTGATCACAATGAAGTAGAAGATAACAATAGGGAATATTATTGGCAGGATACGAAACCAGAATAGCAATTGCTATGGAAGATTCCGTATCCTGCCGATTTTGTTGTCAAGTTTGCTAGTGAGCTGCCAGTGGCAGTTTAGTTTGTTTTCCTTTGCTTCACACTTCACAAAACAGCAAAGATAAGTTATAGTAGAGGTATGATTTTTTAGAGAGGAGAAATTCATGGAAGATAATAAGAATACATTTCGTCCGATGAGAAGGATTAAACAGCAGGTCTCAGAGGAAGAATGCCGTAAGATCTTAAAAGAGGAGAAACGCTGTGTCCTCTCCGTTCATGGAGACCATGGATACCCATACGGTCTGCCTTTTGACTTCTATTATAACGAGGAGAATCATAAGATTTATTTCCACTGTGCAAAGGTCGGCCATAAGATCGATGCCTTAAAAGCGGATCCAAAGGTTTCCTTCTGCACCTGGGACAAGGGCTTTCAGAAACCAGGAGACTGGGTCTGGAACGTCACCAGTGTTATCTGTTTTGGAACAATCCGCTTTATGGAGAAGGATTCATTCTCAAAAGAGATGTGTCGGGCCTTAGGAAGAAAATATTATCCAAATTCAGAGGATGTGGAAGTCGAGCTTGATAAGGCATATGACAGGGTTCAGATGCTGGAGCTTACCATCGACCACATGACTGGCAAATTAGTCAACGAAAGCTGATAACGAAGATTGATTGTAAGGAAAAATAGTTAGTAGGACAAGTATGAGAATATATACAGCCAAAGATTACAAGGATCTCAGCCGCAAGGCTGCCAATATCATTTCTGCCCAGATTATTATGAAACCAGACTGTGTGCTCGGTTTAGCTACGGGATCTTCCCCGGTTGGGCTGTACGAGCAGTTAGTCGACTGGTATCAGAAGGGTGACTTAGACTTTCATGAAGTCCGCACGGTAAACCTTGATGAATATAAGGGATTATCCGGAGACCATGAGCAGAGCTACCGCTACTTTATGAATCACCATCTCTTTGATCACGTCAATATCAACAAAGCCAACACCAATGTACCAAATGGCCGTGCAAGGAACTTAGAGGCCGAGTGTAAGAGATATAATGACCTGATTCAGTCCCTGGGCGGCATCGATATGCAGCTTCTCGGTATCGGAAGAAATGGACATATCGGATTTAATGAGCCTGAGGATGCCTTTGAGAAGGAGACTCATGTGGTTAAGCTGACCGAGAGTACCATCGAAGCCAATTCCCGACTTTTTGACAATCCTGATGAGGTTCCAAGATATGCCATCACTATGGGTGTCAAGTCCATCATGCAGGCCAAAAGGGTCCTGCTGATCGCCAGCGGCCAGGATAAGGCTGAGGCAGTCTACCAGTCTCTCTTTGGACCAGTGACTCCTCATGTGCCAGCTTCGATCTTACAGATGCACAATAATCTGACCGTGGTGGCAGACCAGGCAGCCCTGTCCAAATGTCAGGACGAGGTACGTCAGCTGAATCAGCTCAAGTATTAATATTAATAAATAAGATGTTTTATCATAGTTAGCGGTCCTATCTCTTACTGACGTAAGGGATAGGACCGCTAACTATGACTATATGGTAGTGTCAAATAAGTTATGAAAACTTTGAGCCTTAGAAAAAGGTTCAGTTGAACCTTGTAAACTACAGAAATATTTGACTGAGAGATACTAACGCCACCCTTGACAGCACGCCAA
>JAXJRI010000132.1:0-12497 GCA_036310685.1 Lachnospiraceae bacterium
ATTACTATATTCAGTTGTCAAAGAACTAAATCTCGTGTCGAAAATCACTGAAAAAGTGACTTTCGACACCCACATCATAAAGATAGTTTTAGCGTCCTAATAAGGTAAGTAAAAATATAAAACTCATCATCCCACTTGTAAGCAAGCTTACGTGGGATGATGAGTTTTGACACTGTAGTCAAACTATTACGTAAAGATAGTTTTGACGTCCATCTTAGGTGTTTTTAGCGTACTTACTAGGTAATTTTAGCGGACGATTCTGGTAACAACCTATTGCATTTAACGGTCACTTTTGGTAAACTTATGCTATCAGCTCTGTACTCTTGTGATCGAAAGATAGAAAGTATAAATGATGAAGACAGAGCAGATTGTACAAGATAGAATGGGACCTTAATAGACAGGGATGGGATTTATGGGTAAAGTCGCAGAAGATAAGTCAAAAAAGAATGAGATAGTGATTCTTGACAATAGACAGATTACTAGATCGAACTCGATGATTACAGCAAAGTATACTTCCTCATTGATTGAGAACAAGCTGATGGTATGGGCTCTCCAGGCTGCACAGCCAGATGAACATGGGAGGCCGTCAGTCAGCATGACGACGGATGAGGTGCGTCAGCTTACCGGAGTCAAGGGCAATGGTATCTATGATGCATTAAAGAGGGCTGCTGGTCAGATGATTGGACGGACTATGTTTATTGAAGACAAAGAGAAGCACTCATTTGCTTATCTGAATCTCATTCATTACGCCCAATTTAAGGACGGTATCTTTACGGTGACATTTACTCCTGAATGTAATGATATGCTCTATAACCTGAAGAATAATTTCACTTCCATGAAGTTGAAGACGCTCTTCTCTTTCAAGAGTAATTATGCTTTCCGACTGTATGAGATTCTAAAGACGAAAGAATATAATATCCCAGATTCCAATTATCCTTACTCGATCACCTATGATCTCGCTGATCTTAAACTTCAGCTTAATTGTATCAATACTGAGGAGAAGAAGGTAAAAATCGAGCTTCAGAAGAAAGATCCAGATCTCGATAAGATTGTGAATGAGATTGCAGAGGACAAGAAGTTCGAGAAGTGGTATGAGTTTAAGCGTAAAGTCCTCAACAAAGCGGTCAGGGAGATCAATGAGACAACAGATCTCTTTGCCCACTATGATCCGGTGAAGAGCGGACGAGGTGGAAAGGTTGTAAAGGTTACCTTCCTGATGCAGCACAATGTCGGGCAGAAAGAGATGCTTTATGAGGATAAGGCATTTACGAATACCAGGGAAGAAAGTGCAATGAACGAGGCAGCAATGCAGCGCAGCCGTATGATTGATGATGTTAAGGAGATTATCAGCGGAGTAGATATCACGGATAAGGAGGCTGTCGTACTTCTGAAGGCGTCAGGCAATGATCTGAATGAGATCAAGCGTCTGTATGATTTAGCTAAGAAGCAGGACTATATTAAGAACTTTATGGGCTGGATGGTGAAAGGCCTGCAGGAAGGCTACCAAGAGCCGATACGGACCTCTGAGGGCTCTGACGAGGTTGTGGAGGTTGTCAAAGACATCCATCAGAATATTGCGGAGAATGAAGAAGAATTTGCTAAGAATGCCTGGGAGCGTATCAAGTCGAATGATCACTTTCCACAGTTTGTCGAGTACGTACAGACGACAACAGGACTTGAGATGGTCCTCTTTGAGACATTCTACACTGCTAGCGAGCGCGTCAAGCTCTATGGTAAGTGGTTCAAGACGATTACTCAGAATGTGTGATGATATATAATAAGCGGAACCGCCACTGGCGGTTCGCTTGCATTCTAGGCAATAAAAAGGGAATGACCAGATAGAAAATTGGTCATTCCCTTTCTTTGCGCCTTAGATGATTTTGACTGATTAGTCTACTTCTTTTACACGGATCATGTTGGTCTTTCCGGAGATTCCCAGAGGAACACCAGCTGTCATAACAACAAGATCATCTTTCTTTAAGATATTGCTTCCCTTGCATCTTTCAATAACGTGGTTAAAGAGGTCCTCTACGTCCTCTTTCTCATCGATAATCATCGGGTAGACTCCCCAGCTCATGCTAAGCTGTCGATAAACCTTCATGGTAAGTGTAGCACCAATTATTGGGACACTAGGTCTGAATTTAGATACCATTCTGGCGGTTCCACCAGATTTTGATACGGCTACAATTGCATTAGCATTAAGGTCATGAGACAGGGTGCATGTCGCATGAGAAATTGCACTGGTAACACCCGTCTTATCAATGGAATCCTCTTTATTAAAACGGCTGATATAATCGATATTAGCCTCAGTACGAAGAGCGATACGGTTCATAGTAGAAACTGCTTCAATTGGATATTCTCCTGCTGCAGTCTCACCGGAAAGCATGATAACACTTGTACCATCGTAGATAGCATTAGCGACGTCAGTAGCCTCCGCTCTGGTTGGACGAGGATTGTGCATCATAGAATCCAGCATCTGAGTTGCGGTGATAACAATCTTTCCAGCATTCAGTACTTTCTTAATTGCCAGCTTCTGAATTACAGGGACATCCTCTAATGGAATCTCAACACCAAGATCACCACGGGCTACCATGATTCCGTCAGCGGCAGCAATAATCTCGTCGATATTCTCGACACCCTGAGTGCTCTCAATCTTAGCGATAATCTTAATAGCATCGCCCTTCTTCTCATGTAAGATCTCTCGGATATCATTAACGTCCTGTGCAGTACGTACGAAGGAAGCAGCAATAAAATCAAAGTCGTTCTCAACACCGAAGATGATATCAGAGCGATCCTGCTCACTGATAAAAGGCATTCTCAGTTCAACATTAGGAACATTCACACCCTTCTTATTGGAAACAGTTCCACCGTTATCTACATGACAGACGATTTCAGTATCAGTCAAATCTGTGACGGTCATAGAGATTAATCCATCATCAATAAGAATGTTGCTTCCAACCTTCACATCCTGAGGTAATTCCTTATAAGTGATGGAAACATGATCCTGATCTCCCAAGATATCCTCTGTTGTCAAAGTAAATGTCTGACCGTCTTCCAGATCAATACTTCCATCTTTGAAGTCTCCAAGACGAATCTCAGGACCTTTGGTATCTAACAGAGCTGCGACTGGTTTGCCCATCTCAGAACGCAGTTTGCGTAATAATTTCAGGCGAGCTTTATGCTCATCATGAGAACCATGAGAGAAGTTAAATCGAGCGACATTCATACCAGCATCGATTAACTGACGCATCATATCCTCACTATCGGTAGAAGGTCCTAATGTACATATAATTTTAGTTTTTCGGTAAGCCATAGGTTAGTTTATCCTCCATAAATATCTTTTTGGTTAAAGCTGACATGTCTCCAATTATAACGTCAGTTAACCGAGTATTAAAGATTCGTTGATATTCTACCACCAAAGAATTAATCCTGCACTAAAATATAAAAAATTTTACGAAAAATACATATTAGCACTAAATGTCCATTAAAAATGCCCACAAGTTATCTTGTGAGCATTGAGTATCCAAATATTCTATTAGCAGGCTTTTCGGAAGAAAAGATGTGCGTTCTGGATGACAGCACTGATATCATCATTACATTTGTTACAGTGAAGAACACCAGGCATCTGAGTTCTTGATTTGTATTCTCCAATGTGGTTATAGCACTTTGGACAAACGACACTGTAGAAAATGTCAATAGTTCCTAAGTGAGCATCGGAATAGTTGATCAGCCAAAGATATACATCATCAATATCCATTCCAGTTCTACTTGCAACAACTTCAGGTCTAATATACTCATCCTTTTTATATTCGTTAAATACTTTTAAAATATTCTCCATCTTGAGTCTCCTTTCATGTCATCATGAAAATATATAAATCATGGTTAGTATTCAAATAATTATATAATGTTTGCCCTCACAGCTCGATTTATATCATGGCAAGTATGGAAAGTCAAAATTATGAACAGGAAAGTCAATAGAAAAAAGTAAAGATTGATAAAAAATGACGAAAGAATTTATAGCATAAAGAGCTTTCCTAGGGATTTAAGAAGATATAAATCTATATAGTTAGATAAGATAGGGCTATTTGCACAAGAATAGAAATAAAAAATAGTGCATATAATATAATTGATTCACGAAATTAATAGGAATCCACTATTTGTTAAGATAATATTAACAATTAGATGAAATACAATTTGTAAAATATAGCTAAAAGAAAAGTAAGGATAATTTTACAAGATATAAAGAGATGGGAAGTCAAGATTCTTGCATAAGAAGTAAGCATATGCATATGAGATAGACATATGACCATAAGATATATACATAAGAGGTAGGCATATGAATATTATGTATATGCATAGGAAGATACTATAAGATGCTGAAATGTGCATAGGAAGTAACCATATGAAGTATATCGGGCATAGGAAGTTGATGTAGGAAAAATGATTGAGAAGTTGGTACAAGATAGGAGCATCAGAGGGCAGGTTTGTGCCCTCTTTTCTCGTAGTTTATGTATGAATTGTATGATATTATATAAGTAAGTTAGTACGGATTTATGGGCATTATTAGAGCTTAGAGAGGGATAAGTTATGTTGATGGAGAAGGAGCGGGAGGAGATTGTCATCTACTCAAGAAAGCTTGTGGCCAGTGGACTTACCATTGGTACTGGGGGCAACATCAGTGTTTTTGATCCTGAATCAGGTTATTTTGCGATTACGCCAAGCGGTGTAGATTATTTTAAAATGAGTTCGGAAGATATCGTTGTGGTAGATTTAGATGGAAATAAGGCGGAAGGTTCTAGAAGACCATCCAGTGAAGTAGATCTCCACAGGATCTTCTACCAGAATCGACCAGAGATTCAGTCAGTGGTTCACGCACATAGTACATACTGTACAGTGCTTGCAACCAATCATATGGATCTTCCTGCTTCCAGTTATCTAGTAGCATTTGCTGGGAAGGATGTACGGTGTGGAAAGTATGCGACTTTTGGCACACCGGAGCTGGCGAGGTACACTTTTGAGGCGATGGAAGGACGACAGGCAGCACTGATGGCGAACCATGGATTGATTACGGGAGCAGGAACACTTGCAGATGCCTTTAATATTGCTGAACAGATTGAGTTTTGTGCAAAAGTATATGTTAAAGCGCTGTCGATTGGACAGCCAGTGCTTCTGAGTGAGGAAGAGATGGAGAAGAATGTCAGAAGATTTCAATCTTATGGTCAGAAGTCCTGTCAGGAAGAGAAAGAATCGGAGTAAGTATTGAGGGGGGAGTCAAATATGTTTGAAAGCTATTTTCAGATGGATGAAAAATCTGTTGTGGAATATATCAGGGTAAAGACAGATTATTTTGATAAGGATGCTGTTCTGGAGGGCAAGGAGATTGGAGATGGAAATTTAAATTATGTCTTTCGTGTCAGCCAGGTGGATAAAAAGAGATCAATTATTGTAAAGCAGGCAGGAAATGAACTGAGAATCAAGAGTGACCTGCATGTTGGAAAAGGTAGAGGCAAGATTGAATCCAACATTTTAAAATTACAGGGAAAGCTTGCTCCGGGACTGGTTCCAGAAGTTTATCTTTATGACCCGATTATGTGTGCCATCGTGATGGAGGATATGATTGGCCATGAGATGATGCGGACGGGATTAGTAGAGCATAAGACTTATCCAAAGTTTGCAGATCAGATTACAACATTTCTTGTCAGTACTCTTCTACTCACAACAGATGTGGTTCTAGACCACAAAGAGAAGAAAGAATTAGTTCGTCAGTTCATGAATCCGGAGCTCTGTCAGGTGACGGAGGATCTTGTGTTGGGAGAGCCTGTACTGGATTATCATCACAGGAATGATATTTACCCTCCGATGAGAGATTTTGTGGACAAGGAGATCTACCAGGACGATCAGTTGAGGCTGGAGGTTGCAAAGCTGAAATTTGAGTTCATGAACAATGCTCAGTCGCTAATTCATGGAGATCTACATACAGGATCTGTTTTTATCAATCAGGAACATACCTTTGTCTTTGACCCGGAGTTCGCATTTTATGGGCCGATGGGCTACGATATCGGTAATATTATTGCGAATATGTTCTTCGCTTTGGCCGGGAGTAATGCCACGATTGAGGATGAGAAAGAGAGGATGACTTTCTGCGGATGGTGTATGTGTACGATTTTAGAGATTGTAGATCTCTTTAAGGATAAATATCTAGAATACTTTGATCAGTATGTGACAGAACCTATGGCTAAAGTTGAAGGTTTTAGGGAAGCGTATTTAAAAGATATCTTAAGGGATACCGCAGGGTATGCAGGAACAGAGTGTCTTCGTCGTATCGTGGGAATCGCTCACAATAAGGATATTACGTTGATTAAAGACGAGGAAGCTAGAACTTTGGCAGAAAAGATGATCCTTCTGTTTGGCAAAGACCTGATTCTTAACAGAGACCAGTTTTTATCTGCCAGTGATTATTATGCTGCTATGGAAAAGGCAATCCGTCAGGTTCAGCCGGATAACATTTTGATCGGACCAAAGAAGACTATATTAGACTACGATACGGTGGCCTTGGATGAAGACCTTCCTGCACTTGCAATTATTGACCAGACGAAACTTCCATCCAAGATTGAGATTATCAAGCTTACCAAGCAGAAGGAGATCTGGGATGCCATCTATCTCTTAAAGGTTCGCGGTGCACCTGCGATTGGGGTTGCAGCTGCAATTGGTATTTATCTTGCGGGTAGAGACATTGTAAAGGAGAATCCGGCAATCTCTTATGGGGAATTTCAGGATAAATTCCATCAGGCATCCGAGTATTTAAATTCATCCAGGCCAACAGCTGTCAATCTGTCCTGGGCATTAAGACGAATGGAAGATCTGGTTGCCGATCATAAGGAAGAAAAACCTGTCGATATCGTAAAAGCATTACATGATGAGGCTCTGCAAATACGAGAAGAAGATATCAAGGTATGCCGAATGATTGGTAGATATGGACTGACCTTAGTTAAACCAGGAGATGGTCTTCTGACGCACTGCAATGCTGGACAGCTGGCTACCGTGAAATACGGTACAGCCACAGCTCCAATGTATTTGGGAGAGGAGAAGGGATACCATTTTAAGATCTACTGTGATGAGACACGTCCTCTTCTTCAGGGCGCAAGATTGACGAGCTTTGAGCTTTCAAGCGCAGGTTTTGATGTAACCGTTCTCTGTGATAATATGTCGGCTTCTCTGATGAGGGAGGGTAAGATCAATGCTATCTTTGTTGGATGTGACCGTGTCGCCGCCAATGGAGATACCGCAAATAAGATTGGAACCAGTATGGTTGCACTGGCAGCCAAACGATATGGGGTTCCGTTCTATGTATGTGCACCTACTTCCACAATAGACTGTCAGATTCAGACAGGCAGGGATATTGTGATTGAGCAGAGAAAACCAGAGGAAGTTACAAAAATGTGGTATCAGAAACCTATGGCGCCGGAGGGAGTTAAGGTATACAACAAAGCCTTCGACGTGACAGATGCCGATCTGATTACTGGTATCGTCACAGAATTCGGTGTGGCCTACCCACCATATGAAGATTCCATTAAGGAGATCTTCCTCAAAAAGAAGATTCAGAAGACAGTGGAAGGCATCATCGATGATCTTGGATTAGAAGATTGAGAACTGATAACACAGAAGGTTATATGATAGCTTATTAAGACATGAAAAAAGCATCGGATAAATTGATTTCAACAATCCGATGCTTTTTAATTAGATTCTGTAATTTCAGATCCCAATGGTCCTGCACCTCAAATCATCTATCTTCGAGAGGTATCGTATGAGTACCTTTCATCCTTCCAAGACTACATTCTCTTCTGGCTACTTGTGTACCATTCTTTTTTCGAAGAATCGATGCTTCCTAGTTTGATTAGTTAATAACTAAAGTACTTAACAATTACATTAATGAGTTTCAAATTAAAGTTCCCTTTGGTCCGTACCTCCTGTTCTTATACGATTTAGATTTTGAAATGTGCGAAACCGGTCAAATTAAAAATTATCTTGGTCTCATCTCCTTCTTCTTTCAATGAATTGAAAAACTAACACGATAAGTTTCAAAATCTATAATGAAAGGATTGACTCCAATCCTGTTCTTTATTGTGTCTACATTATATATTTGTTATCATCATTTGTCAAGTAAATTAAAAGAAAAAATATAAATAAATTTATAACATAGAATTAATAATAAAATAATCAGAATATTCAGACATAAATAATTCCCGGGAAAATATCCCGGGAATTCAAATTACAGCTTAAAGTGGAAGTAAATACTTACAATGCCATTATATAATAAGATGATTCCAATCATCATGACCAGGAAGCTGGCACTCTCAAATGGGTTCCACAAGATAAGAAATCCAAGTGCTACCGTCAGAATTGCCAGGAACAATGAGATTCCAAAGCCTCCCTGGTAGAGGGCTCTGTGATTGATGAGATTGAACAGATTGATCAGTCCACTCAGCATAATACACAGGCCTACAATAATAGGAATAATTGAAATAACCAGAGTCGGATCAAACAGTATGATCAGTCCCACGATTAAGACAATTAGACTCCCTGCGAAAGGAATGTTAATATGTATCGCCTGCATAAGCTGAATAGCCTGAATCAGGCCAATCAGACCACTGGCAGCCAACGATACTCCAAGAATTCTACATAGAATGATCAGAGAACTTCCTGGATAGAATAATAATATCAATCCGGTGATGATACTGATGATAGCAATCAGCAGGCCACTCTTACTTGCTCTATTCATAATAATTCACCTCCCACTTTTGACTGTTTAGATTGCTTAGGACGTCAATTTGTCCTGAAGCCATTTTTCGAGAATTACCGCATGATTATGGACAGTGTCCTTTGCGGCATATAACAAAGTTACGTTAGAATCATTCAGCCATCCCTTACACTTTTGGGCAAAAATCCTTGCTTCTTCATTGTGATCTAGTTCAGAAATGTATGATTCTTTGAAATTGTCAAAGTTTTCAGCTTTATGGCCGAACCATTTCCTTAATTGTGGAGATGGAGTTACTTCTTTAGCCCAAAAATCGAGGGATGCTCTCTCTTTGGATACGCCACGCGGCCATAGGCGGTCTACCAGAATACGGATACCGTCAGAGGATTCTTTCGGAAGATAAATCCGTTTAACCCTAAGTTTATATCCCATATTATCACCTTAATATCCTAATGGTTCTCCGACAAGTATGACTTTAATTCTGCCAGCCGGGCGACAGAATCTGGTAATTACGATTTGGCTGCAGATACAGTCAGGTGAGGTACAATTACCGCAGAATCCAGTGCTGGCACAAGGAGTGTGGAGTCCTAATCTTAAGCTGTTTGGAGGGGCAGCGGCATTACGAACTCTGGCAATTGCACTGTCAACATCAACAGCTAATTTATTCAGGCTGACGACTACAATGACAGTTTTTGGACCGTAAGCTAAGGCAGCTACACGGTTTCCATTACCATCGATATTGACTAACTCTCCTTCTCTGGTAATCGCATTAGTGCTCATTAAAAAATAATCAGCTAAGAAAGCCTGACGCTGACGGGCTTCTTTCTCTTCTGGATTTTTTGCAGCCCCACGGTCGATAAAATCAATGTTAGGATCAGATTTTAAATAATCAAAGATCCCAATCTCCTTTAATGTGCTTGATCCACCATAGGCTACAGAACCCCCTCCTTTAAGAAGATCGATCACCTTCTCTCTCGCCTCTTCTTTGGTTGCAGCATAACAGGCATCAATCTGGCGCTTTGCCATCTTTTTGATAAGTGTAGCTGCCTGATTTTTGTAGGCGTCCTGTACAAACATAATATCTCCTCCCTTACATGCTGTCTTCCTATGCATCAATCATATGTCAACATTAACATCCTATGCAATGTACATAAGCACCCTCCATGTACACTAACTTCGTATGCATAATACATATGTAACATCATAACATATGCTAATATCCCAAGCAAGGTATGATTCATCAACATCATATGCATAATACATATGAAGAAGTCAACTTCTTATGCAAAAAACATAGGCATTGTAAAACATAAGTCTCTTATGCAAAACTTGTATGTCTGCATAAACTTCTTATGTTTATCTCATATGTGATGCAAATTGAGATGTTATCTATTATCTTAAGTATAGACGTCTGTACACAAGATGTAAAGGTTTAACGAGAACTATAGAAAAGTAAAATCCAGCCACACACAAGGTGCAGCTGGATTTGTCAACTATTTTCAATGGATGTTACTTTTATCTGTTACCTTTATCAGCCAAAAATTTTAGCGAAAAATCCACTCTTCTTCTGGTAAGGTTCTGAAGAGATGTTAGTAACACGATAACCAATTTTGGAAGTTTCTTCACGAATCTGATTTTCATCTAAAGGTTTTTCGGAGATTACTACGACCTCTCCTTTTTTATGACTGGATTTTACTTTTTTGATGTCAAAATGATTGCGGAAAAGATCATTCATATGAGCTTCACACATATCACACATCATCCCATCGATTCCAACAAGTGTCTTAATCATATCTATTCCTCCTCGTCATATTATTCCTAGTCATATCAATTAATGGCCTTCTAACATAGTGGATGATATGCTTTCGCATAATTTAGATAGAGTTCATTATGATATTCGAATGACGTTTGAATTATAGCTTATTGGTCCATACTCCACAAGAGGCTAGATATATTTTGAGACAGTATTGAGAATTATTGATCATTATTCTTTTGTGTAATAGTTGTGAGATAATAATTAAGGAAGTTCTGGGCAAGGCTATGCTGACGGATTTGTTTTGCAGCATCCTTAAAGGAATACCAGGCAGCATAATCAACTTCACTTGTCATGTGGCTTAAGTCGTCCGATTTTGCTACACAGGTGAAGTTAATCATCAAGGTATTAGATGGTTCAAAATATTCTGTCTTGTTAAAATGAATCCGGGAGAGTTCTAATCCCATCTCTTCCTCAACTTCACGTCGGACTGCATGTTCTGCATTTTCACCTTTATTAATATAACCGGCAACTAGGATGTTATTTTTTCTTCCATACTGTTGGATAAGGAGAATCTTGTCCTTAGAAGGATTTAACACGATCATGCTGACGGCAGCATTAAAAACAGGAAAACGATAATCCTGACAGTGAGGACAGTATGGGACATCCCCCTCACCTTCTAATGGATGAATCTCAAGTTTAGTTCCGCATTGCATACAATAATCCATAGTCATAATCTGATACCCTTTCTTTGTTCGAATAAGATACTGACTTCAGTGTCAAAACTCATCATCCTACGTAAGCTTACTTACAAGTGGAGATGGGAGTTATTGAAACCTACATCATAAGAACACATTTATATACATTATAATATAGCATCTGGTATTTTCAAAGCTGGAGATAATAGAAAAGACTCACAGGCATATCACTACACTGATTTAGCCGGTAAGTCTTTTTCAAAAGAGAGAAAAGTTAAGGACGTTTAATCCTATACAAGAAAAATGAAAAATTATCGCTTGGATGAATAACTATCCTTGCTACATCTGCTATACTACACAATTATTGTGAAAATGCTAAGACCATTTTGTAAAAATATTGTGAAATTCTAAATTCTTGTATCCGAGAGATATCCTTACTTATTTCTGATAACATGAAATGCGATTCCTACGACAGCACGGCCTTTCTTTATATAACGGTAGGTGACATGGTAGACTGTGACACGGTTAATCTCCTTGATAGCAATATCAATCACTCGAGCCTTAAAATTAGAGAAGGTTTTGTATTTGTCTTCGCAGTCGCAGCATTCCCTAATAGTCTGGACGGATAGTTCTATCGTGACTCCATCCTGAGGCATCATGATTTCCGAGATACGTTCCTGAAGCATCTCAAAAATACGGATACCGTAGACTGACTTCATTGCTAGAATATTGTCTAAAGTATACTGGGTATAGTGCTCCTTCAAATTGATCAGGAAAGGTTTGAGTTCATCGTTGAGCTTAATTGCAACGCCAGCGTCTGATTGATATTCACATCTTGTTACCCATGGGATTTTTAGCCAGGAGATTTTGGTGCCGATCTCTTTTCGAATATAGACAGGATTGGAGATGATATCGTTGGTGATATCCTCAATATCACGATAGATATTGCTGGGAGAGACACCAATCAGATCTGCTAAGTCGTTTATAGATATCACATAAGGTTTTAGCTCGATATCGTTTTTCACTACCTGCATGATGGCGGCTCTTACTAGCTTTGCACTATTCAATTTCAGAGCCTGTCTACCGCCGATTAAGCTATTAGCCTGTACAACATAATTGCCACCATATAAACACATTTCGAAAGAGAGCTGTCCGTCAACCTGCTTGCCTCCTCTTGCCATAATGTCACCTCCGTACATATATATTTGTTTTTACTATAGCTAACAAACTACATAGTGTCAACGATGTAATTTTATGACTACAGTGTCAAAACTCATCATCCCACGTAAGC
>JAXJRI010000133.1:0-30883 GCA_036310685.1 Lachnospiraceae bacterium
CTCATACACGTTTTTATAAGAAAGCGACGGAACATTCCGTAGTCATTTTTGACACCCACATCAAAGTATAATCTATGTAAAGTCTAAGCAAAGAATGTATTATCTGATGCTTTGTGGTTGCTTTCAAGTTATTATATGGTTAAAATACACATTAGAGGCCTTTTATTGACGGATGTAACGATATTTTTCGCTAAAAAGCCTGAAAAGGAGGCTTCATTTATATTGTAATGAATGAAATCATACGAGGAGGAAGGGCATGAGAAGATATTCTACATTTGCTGCGATTGTAATCGGATCGAAGAATATTATGATGAAGATTTTCGAGATCTCGAAGACAGCAGGTGTGAGGGAACTAGACTGCATCAGTTATGAATATGAGCTTGGCCAGGAGGCTTATATCACCAGGGTTATCACTTTTGAGCAGATTGAGGAGATCTGTGAAGTTCTTCGCGAATTCTCTGAGAAGATGAAAGAGTATGATGTTACTGAGTATCGCTGCTGTGGTACTACCGCTTTGCGTAATGCGAAGAACCGAGCTGCAGTTGTGAACCACATTAAGATTCGTACAGGAATTGATGTGACAGTGCTGAGTAACTCAGAGGTTCGCTTCCATATGTATATGGGAATGCATACGTCTAAATTTGATATTGACAAATATATCGAGAAGAATACAGCAATTCTTGACATTGGATCGGGAAGTATACAGATCTCACTGTTTGACAAGGGTAATCTGTATATGACACAGAATCTGGATATCGGAACTTCTAAGATTACAGAGATGTTCGATACTGTTCAGCATAACAGCAGAGATTACATCTCGGTTATGGAAGAGTATATTGAGTATGAGCTTGGTCTTTTCCAAAATTCTTATCTGAAAGATAAGAGTATCAAGAATGTTATCGCCGTCGGTGATGAGATTATCTATTTAAAAAAGATCGTTCCAGAGCTTTCCATTGAGGATACCTTAGATAAGAGTCAGATTGAGTATATCTTTAAGAAGGTAAAGAGAGCAAGCTACCAGGATATGGCAGTGCAGTATGGGCTGACAAATGACGAAGTTAAGGCAGTAATGCCAACAATTCTGATCTATCGCAGAATGATCACGGAAGCTAAGACGGATCTGATTTATGTCGTTCCGACAAATCTCTGTGATGGACTGGTTATGGATTATGCGATTCAAACTGTCAAGATTAAGATGGATCATGATTTCTATCAGGATATCGTCGCATCTGTAAAATATATCGGAAAGCGTTATCAGTACGACAAGATTCATTCAGAATTTGTTAGACAGGTTGCGGTTGAAATTTTCGACCGTACACAGAAATATCATGGTCTGGGTAAGAGAGACCGTCTGGTCTTAGAGATTGCAGCGATTATTCATGACATTGGAAAGTATGTCAACATGAGAGATCCTGGAATGAACGGATATCAATTGATTATGTCCACAGAGATTATCGGTATCTCACATCGAGAGAGAGAGGAAGTTGCCAATGCTGTCCGCTATATGACGGAGGAGCTTCCAGATTCTGCAGTGCAGGATAGCTATTTCTGGAGAGAGGAATATCTGAAGGTTGCAAAACTTTCAGCAATTCTCAGACTTGTAAACAGTCTTGACCGTGCACATAGACAGAAGTTCGACAATATTAGTATGAAGAGAAAAGGCAAGGATCTCATTATTGTTGTTGAGTCCAACCAGGATATCACACTTGAGATCAGCCTGTTTGATAAGAAAGCAAGATATTTTAGCGAGATTATTGGAGTTGTGCCACAGTTACGCCAGCGTCGTTCTATCTGAGGGGGATAAATAATTATGTCAGATAAAAGTATTTACAACAAGCCTGAGAATTTCTGGAACAGAGAACTTTCCTGGATGGAGTTTAATACAAGAATTTTAGGTGAGGCAAAAGATAAAGAGAACCCACTGTTTGAGAGGATGAAATTTTTAAGTATCACTGCATCCAACTTAGATGAGTTCTTTATGGTTCGTATCGCTTCCCTGAAGGATATGGTTTCTGCAGGGTATACTAAGAAAGATATTGCAGGAATGACCGCCCAGGATCAGTTAGATGCACTTTATAAAGTATGCCATGATTTCATCCGCAAGCAGTACAGTACATATAATCGTTCCCTTCTCCCAAGACTTCAGGAGGAAGGGCTGTATATCTTAAAGATGGATGAACTTGATGAGAATGATATGGAGTACTTAGAGGAGTACTTCCACCGTGAGATTTATCCAGTAGTGACACCAATGGCAGTGGATTCCTCCAGACCATTCCCATTAGTCCGCAATAAGACACTGAATATCGCAGCACTTCTCAAAAACTTAAAGAAGAAGAGCGATGAGTTAGAAATTGCAACCGTACAGGTTCCTTCCGTGCTTCCTCGTCTGATTGTCATCCCAGATGCCGATACGACAAAGGTTGTACTCTTAGAGGATGTGATCGAACATTTCCTTCCAAAACTCTTCCTTAATCATAAGATCATTCATTCTGGTGCATACCGAATCATGAGAAATGCAGATCTTTCTATCGATGAAGATGAGGCAGAGGATCTGTTAAAAGAGATTGAGAAGCAGCTCCGTAAGAGACAGTGGGGAGAGGTTATCCGTTTTGAGTATGTGGACGGCATGGATGAGCAGCTTGTTAAATATTTAAAGAAGCAGTTCAATGTTCACAGTGACGATGTCTATGAGGTTAATGGACCTCTGGATCTGACATTCCTGATGAAATGTTATGGACTTCCAGGATTTGATCATCTGAAACTTGCTCCATATCATCCACAGGTATCACCAGAACTTCTGGCTGACAAGAACATCTTTGATCAGATTAAGAAGAAGGATGTCCTTCTTCATCATCCATATGAGAGCTTTGATCCGGTAGTTGCATTTATTCAGCAGGCAGCTGTCGATGAGAATGTACTTGCCATCAAGCAGACTCTGTACCGTGTCAGCGGTAATTCACCAATCGTACATGCCTTAGAGCTTGCAGCCGAGAATGGTAAACAGGTTACTGTACTGGTTGAGTTAAAGGCCAGATTCGATGAGGAGAACAACATCAACTGGGCTAAGAGTCTTGAGAAAGCAGGATGTCATGTAATCTATGGCCTTGTTGGACTGAAGACACACTGTAAGATCGCCCTGGTTGTCAGAAGAGAGGAAGATGGTATCCGCAGATACGTTCATCTTGGAACTGGTAACTACAATGATTCTACTGCTAAGCTTTACACAGACTGTGGTATGTTCACCTGCCGTGAGGTTGTCGGTGAGGATGCAACTGCTGTCTTCAATATGCTTTCCGGATATTCTGAGCCAGTCGCTTGGAATCGTCTGATTGTTGCACCGCTTTGGATGAAGAAGAGATTTCTCGCCATGATTAAGAGAGAGGAAGACAATGCTAAGGCTGGTAAAGAGGCACACATCATTGCAAAATGTAACTCTTTATGTGACAGAGATATCATTGAGGCTCTTTATGCAGCATCTGCAGCAGGAGTTAGGATTGAGCTGATCGTTCGTGGTATCTGCTGCCTGAAGGTTGGAATCCCTGGAATCAGTGAGAACATCACAGTTCGTTCCCTGGTTGGTACTTTCTTAGAGCATGCCAGAATCTTCTGGTTCTACAATGACGGACATGAGGAGATCTACATGGGAAGTGCTGACTGGATGCCTAGAAATCTGGACCGCCGTGTTGAGATCGTCTTCCCAATCGAGGAGCCAGATCTGATTGAGAAGGCGAAACACATTCTCAAAGTACAGCTTTCCGATACCAAGAAGGCACGTATCTTAGAGGCTGACGGTACTTATAGCAGAGTGGACCGCAGAGGTAAAGAGCTAATTGAAGCTCAGGAAGTATTCTGCCAGGATGCAGAGCAGGCAGCGAAAAAGCCGGTACAGACATCTCTGATCAGACATTTCGTACCAGGTAAGGCGCCAGAAGAGAACAGAGAATAATTCACAATTATTTGGTGGAAGCGAAGCGGATCTGTCATTGAAATCTTGCACGGGATAATGTTATCTGCTACAATAAGCCAGACTAATATGTGCAAATCAAGGAATTATAATTCATAAGGAGGATATATTATTATGGCTAGAAGAGGTGGATTCCCAGGCGGAATGGGCAATATGAATAATCTGATGAAGCAGGCTCAGAAGATGCAGAAGCAGATGATGGAGAAGCAGCAGGCTCTGGAGGAGAAGACTTATACAGCAACTGCTGGCGGCGGAGTAGTTGAGGTAACTGTTTCTGGAAAGAAAGAAGTTACAGAAGTTAAAATTGCAGAAGAGGTTGTTGATCCAGATGATATCGAGATGTTAGAGGATCTCATCATGGCTGCAACCAATGAAGCTCTGCGTGCGATGGATGATGACGTTAAGAATACGATGGGAGCACTTTCAGGAGGACTTGGTCTGTAATGGATTACTACGGAAGGCAGATTACGAATCTGATTGAAGAGCTCAGTCGGCTTCCGGGAATTGGACAGAAGTCTGCCATGAGGCTCGCCTCCCACATCATTAACATGCCTGTCGAGCATGTGGAAAAGCTTGCACAGACAATCGTGGATGCCAGAAAAAATGTCCGCTACTGTAAGGTTTGCTGTACACTGACAGATGCGGAAGTTTGCCCAATCTGCTCTAGCAGCAAGCGTGATCACAGTACGATCATGGTTGTGGAACATACCAAGGATCTTGCGGCTTACGAGAAGACAGGAAGCTACAGTGGTGTATATCATGTCCTGCAGGGAAGCTTGATGCCGAGCTTGGGGAAGGGACCAGAAAGTATTCGATATAAGGAACTCGAGGAGCGCGTCAAAAAGGGAGATGTGAAGGAAGTGATTCTTGCCACAAATTCCAGTCTTGATGGGGAAGCTACCGCAATGTACATCGATAAGAAGTTAAAAGCTTATCCTGTGAAGATTACTCGAATTGCGAGTGGTGTGCCGATTGGCGGAGAACTTGAGTATATCGACGAAGTTACACTTTCTCGTGCTCTGGACCGTCGAATAGAAATATAAGAATGTGCAGCATTTTCTGAGATTCCAATATCTGAGAAGTGTTGTAGAAGTATACAGAAGATTAAAAGACAGGAGGTATCTGGATGAAAAGAGTTGGAATACTGACAAGTGGTGGCGACTGTCAGAGCTTGAATGCCACCATGAGGGGTGTTGTAAAAGGCCTCCACACAATAGAAGGCGATGTTGAGATCTATGGTTTTAAGGATGGCTATCGAGGATTGATTTATGGAAATTACCGTAAACTCGATTTCAGCGATTTCTCTGGAATTCTTACCCTCGGCGGTACCATTCTTGGTACCTCCCGTCAGCCATTTAAGCTGATGCGTGTTCCAGATGAGAATGGACTCGATAAAGTAGCATCAATGAAGTCTACTTATAAATATCTGAAACTGGATTGCCTTGTAGTTCTTGGTGGTAATGGAAGTCAGAAGACAGCCAATATGCTTCGCGAGGAGGGACTGAATGTCATTGCTCTTCCGAAGACAATTGATAATGACCTGTACGGTACCGATATGACCTTTGGTTTCCAGAGTGCGGTTGATATCGCAACAGAGACTATTGACCGTATCCATACGACAGCAGCTTCCCACAACCGTGTATTCATCGTTGAGCTGATGGGTCATAAGGTTGGCTGGGTTACTCTTCATGCCGGAATTGCAGGCGGAGCAGATATTATTCTGATTCCTGAGATTCCATATAACTTAAGTCATATCGTAGATGCGATTGAGCGTCGTGCAAGCCACGGAAAGCAGTTCACAATCATCGCGGTTGCTGAGGGTGCAATCTCAAGAGAGGATGCAAAGTTAAGCAAGAAGGAGTACAAAGAGAAGCTTGCTAAGCGTAAGCATTCTACCGTAAGTTATGAACTTGCTTCTAAGATTGAGAAGGCAACAGGACTGGAAGTTCGTGTTGCAATTCCAGGACATACTCAGAGAGGCGGAAGTCCTGTACCATTCGACCGTGTCATCTCCAGCCGTCTTGGTGCTGCAGCTGCAGAACTGATTCACAGAGAGAAATACGGAAGACTGCTTGTCATGAATGGCTTTGAGGTTTCCAGTATTCCGCTTCAGGAGAGTGCTGGAAAGTTAAAATATGTATCTCCAGACGATCAGATTGTCGTACAGGCTAGAGAACTTGGAATCTCCTTCGGAGACTGAGACTAATCTGTAGATATAGTAGATATAGGATAAATAAAAAAAGGGGTACTGTCAGAGATTATATGTCTGACAGTACCCCTTTGTTGCTAAGTTTTTAAGTGAAGTGCCGCTGGTACTTCAGCTTGCTTATTCTGTAGGGTTTCCGAGCTGACGATGAATACGTAATGCCAGCTCTTTTAAATAAGCGAAGTCGTTAAGCTTTGGATTCTCAAGAACCATGGAAAGAAGCAGATTCAAAATGGATCCAATCTCCTTGCCCTCATGAATTCCGAGATTTTTCAGGTCGCTTCCGCTAATCTTCAGTTCCTTCAAGGTCAGACAGTCACCGGCAGCGGTGATCTCCTCAGAGACCTTTTTAGCCCTTTCCAGGAGATCAAGCTTCTTGTCCTGCAGGTAGGTGCTTTGAGCACTTACATCAGCCTGCATAACCTGAATAAGATATGGGAAGAGACTTGGTCCGATATCGCTCATCAGTTTTCGTATATTTCTACGTCCAGTCGTCTCAGGATCCTTAAAGCGAACATCATGATAATAGATCAGAGTTGAGACTAGCTGAATCGTACGATTGTCAAATTTAAGACGGCGCAGAATCTTCTTGCTCATCTGAGATCCCACTTCATGATGGCCTCTGAAGTGATCAATGCCTGCATCATCCGTCGTCTTACAGGATGGCTTTCCGATGTCGTGGAAGAGCATCGTGAGACGGAGAATTGGATTTGGCTCGATGTTGGTGATAGCATGAATCGTGTGCTCTCCGACCGAGTAAATGTGGTGCGGATTGTTCTGCGGTGTATGCATCATCTCGTCAAATTCTGGGAAGAAGATCTCTGTGAGGCCAGTCTCATAGGCAGTGCGAATCCGGTCGGGATGGTCAGAGATGAGAAGCTTCAGGAGCTCCATCTGAATTCGCTCTGCACTGACTTTTTTCAGATATCTCTTCTTCTGGAGAATAGCCTGATAGGTGTCAGAATCAATCTCAAAGCCCAGCTGGGCAGAGAATCGAATGGCGCGCAGCATACGAAGGGCATCCTCATCAAATCTTGTTGCGGAATCTCCGACACAGCGGATGATTCCAGCTTTCAAATCATCGACCCCACCGAAGAGATCAATAATGCCTGTGGTATCATTATAAGCCATCGCATTGATGGTGAAGTCTCTGCGGCTTAAATCTTCTTTTAAGTTGGTAGTGAAGGTCACTGTATTTGGCCTACGGTGGTCAGTGTAAACCCCGTCAATCCGATAGGTTGTGACCTCGTATCCGACGCGATCCATCAGAATCGTGACGGTTCCGTGCTTTAATCCGGTATCAATGGTTCTTGGAAACAGAGCTTTCACCTGAGCGGGTTTCGCGGAAGTCGTGATATCCCAGTCAGCAGGTTCCTTACCTAAGATGGAATCTCTCACACAGCCGCCGACGGCATAGGCCTCAAAGCCGTGTTCCATGAGAACGTGGATAATCGTCGACACGGATTGTGGTAACATTATCTTTATGTTCATAAATCTGCCTTTCCAATGAGAGAATGTTTCTATTTCTGTGACTGAGCTAATAAAGCATCTTCTTCCTCGATAACCTTAGTGATGCGGTCTTTCTGGTTTTGCAGATGAATCTGCATGACGCTCCGGGCTGTCTCTTTATCATTCTCACAGATTGCGGTGACTAATTTCTGATGCTCTTTCACCAGAGTGGTTCGCTGATTGATGTCTTTGACATACTCCATACGATAGCGGTAGAACTGTTCTCTCAGATTAGAGATGATGTTGATCAGCCTCTGATTCTTTGTATAATGGAAGATCGCCTCATGGAATTTCTCATCCTTCTCTGCAATCTCTAAGATGTCACCTTCCTCGACAGCCTTTACAAAATTGGTGTGCAGCTGGCGAAGCTCCGCACGCTCCTTATCTGTGATACGCTCACAGGCAAGTTCTGCTGCAAAGTTCTCTAATACCATACGAATCTCGATAACATCATTGAGACTCTTCTCGGTAATGCGGGCAACCTGTGCTCCGCGGCGAGGAATCATAATGACAAGTCCCTCTAACTCAAGCTTGCGGATGGCTTCTCTTACGGGAGTTCTGCTGACACCAAGCTTGTTGGCAAGAGCAATCTCCATCAGACGCTGTCCTGGTTTAAACTCACCAGTGATGATAGCACGGCGGAGCGTGTGAAAGACGACATCTCGCAGAGGCATATATTCGTTAACATCTATCTTAAGTTCTTTTTCACTCATATTTGGGATATCCTTTCTACTGTAAATCAGAATAATAGTTTACTTTGTGTGATGTGGTGCCTGCCCAGATCCCTTTCTGGAATGTTTGTGGCCGTTACTTTTGCCAGTGTACTTGTTAAAAGGTTTGACGACTGCTGTCTGGCGAATCTTTGGGTCCTTGCGGAAATGAGAGGCCGCCTTTGCAGCACTGGAATGATCCGTATAAATACCGAAGACTGTGGAACCACTTCCACTCATCAAAGCTCCCCTTGCTCCCATCTGAAGCATCGTCTTCTTAATCTCACCGATATATGGATAATGGGTCAGCGTCACTTGTTCTAGAACATTGCCCATTCGGCTTGTGATACCAGAAAGATCCTGATCCTTTAGAGCCTTGATCATACCGTCGATATCTGGATGCTCGGTTGTCTCATCTAAGTGAATGTGCTCATAGACGAACTTAGTGGACATAGAGAAAGAAGGTTTGACGATGAGAAACCAGCATTCTGGAATAGGGGGCAGTGGTGTGAGAATCTCTCCGATTCCTTCTGAGAGAGCAGTCCCCCGCATGATACAGAATGGGATATCAGCACCTACTTTGACTGCCAATTCCATCAGTTCTTTCTGACCGATATGGAGATTAAAAAGCTGGTTCATACCGACAAAGGCAGCGGCAGCATCTGTACTTCCACCTGCCATTCCTGCAGCGACAGGAATGTGCTTGGTGACATGTGCAGTCACGCCATCTGTGATGTCATAGGTTTTTCTCATTAGTTCAATCGCCCGATACACCAGATTCCGCTCATCTGTAGGAAGAAAAGGAAGGCTGTTGGTTAGGTGAATCATGCCATCGCGGTTCTTCTGCAGAGTAATCTGATCAAAAAGCTTTACAGACTGCATGATCATGCGAACGTCATGATAGCCATCCTCTCTCTTACGCAGCACGTCAAGCCCAAGGTTGACCTTGGCATATGCTTTCAGTTCTAATGGTTCTGTCATGATGAAAATACCTCCTGCATAGTTTGGGTGATGTAACGATATGATGTGGGTGTGTCTACAGGAGAACAGCCACTGGCGGTTCTCCTGCATGCTTGGCAAATAACTCACATTCCCACTTGTAAGCAAGCTTACGTGAGATGATGAGTTATGACACTTGAGTCTTAATATTGTACTATACACGTATCTTGTATACAAAATTTTATACCTTTATGAGTATAAAATCAAGTACACTTTCGTATATTCCTAAGTAAATTTTTCAATATTCGAGATATATAGGAAGATTCTTGCATTTTTTGGTTGATTTGATGTACTCAAATCGTTTCTGTTGTGCTAGAATAAACAAGATTATACGATGATGGGTTTCTAGGCGATTATGAACCTGCATCGCGTCGTAGTTAATAGGGCGAATAATTTGAAAGGATGTAACAATGGCTGAGAAGAATATTGTTGTGATTATGGGTGGCAGATCTTCAGAGCATGAGGTGTCTCTGGTTTCTGCTCAGACAGTAGTCAAAAATATTAACACAGATATTTATAATGTAATTATGATTGGTATCACCAAAGAAGGTGAGTGGAAATTAATTGAGTCAGTGGGACGTTTAAAAGATGGTTCCTGGGTTAAGAGCAAGACACGCGCATTCATTTCCCCAGATACTCATAAGAACGAACTCATTCTTATTCGTGACGGTAAGGCAGATTATGTTCATGTTGATGTTGTCTTCCCTGTACTTCATGGCTTGAACGGTGAGGACGGAACAATCCAGGGTCTCTTCGAGCTGGCTAAGATTCCTTACGTTGGATGCGGTATTATCCCGAGTGCATGCGGAATGGATAAGTTCTACACAAAGACTCTGGTAGAGTCTATTGGAATCCGTCAGGCTAAGTTCGTCGGCGTTCGCAGCTATGAACTTAAGGACATGGATGCTGTTATTAAGAGAGTAGAGGAAGGAGTTCCATATCCAATCTTTGTAAAGCCTTCTAAGGCAGGATCTTCCTGTGGTGTCAGCAAGGCTGAGAATCGTGAGGAATTAGTGGCTGCACTGAGACTTGCCGCTGAGAACGATGATAAGATTCTCTGTGAGGAGACCATCGTCGGAAGAGAAATCGAGTGTGGTGTTTTAGGAGGAATGGATGCTCAGGCTTCTGGCGTCGGAGAGATTCTTGCGGCAGATACTTTCTATTCTTATGATGCTAAGTACAATAACGCTGATTCTCGTACCATCGTAGGACCAGAGCTCCCAGAAGGAGTAGAAGATGAGATTCGTCGCGATGCGTTAGAGATTTTCAAAGTGTTAGATGGATATGGACTTGCCAGAGTAGATTTCTTCCTGACAAAGGATACGAATGAAGTTGTATTCAATGAGATCAATACTCTTCCTGGATTTACTGCAATCAGCATGTATCCAATGCTCTGGGCGGCTAAGGGACATGACATCAAGACATTAATTCAGGAGCTTATCGATCTTGCTGTCAACAGATACCAGTACGCAGTAGGTAATAACAGATAATTTGGCTGATGAGCCTCCAAATACGAGGAGACATATGGCAAATAAAAAGAAGATGAGTCTGGTGATCACTGGCGTCCAGAGGATGGATGGTCAGGAGGAGACCAATGAGATCTCTGTGATGGCAGATTATTTTAAAAAAGAAGGTAAGCACTATCTATTTTATTCGGAATATACGGAGGGTGGAAAAGTCATCAATAACCGTATGACAATCGGTCCAGAACTGGTAGAACTGAAAAAGTCCGGCAACGGGAACTCTCACCTACAGTTTCAGGAGAGAGAATCTTTAAACTGCATTTATCAGACGGCGGTCGGACCTATGGAGCTGGTATCTGATACTCATGAACTCAAGGTATCAGAGTTGGACGATGGAATTCGGTTAGAGCTGTACTATACATTATATATGGGTGCAGCCGCTATGTCAGAGTATCATCTGACGGTGAAAGGACACTGGATTGAGGAAGAGTAAGCATTTGCTACTTCTCAATCAGAACAAAAGATGATAGGATAAACAATGTGACTTTAGATTGCGGCAGCTGTCAAACGGTTAGGCAATAGAAAGGCACTATTGACATAAGATATCAATAGGAGGAAAAGAAGTATGGTAGGTTGGATTGTATTTGCAATCGCGATGGCGATCCTTGTGGGAGTCATGGTGGTCTTATATCGTAAGGCCAGCAAAGCTCAGGATGAGCAGGCAGAACAGTTAGAGAAGATTAATGAGGCAGCAGTGCCAACAACAATGCTGATCATTGATAAGAAGAGGATGAAGTTTAAAGACGGCGGATTTAATCAGTTTGTTATGGCACAGGTTCCAAAGAGAACACTGAATGCAAAGGTTCCTGTAGTAAAAGCTAAGGTGGGACCGAAGGTTGCCTCTTTCCTCGCAGATGAGGATGTGTTCGATGAGATTCCAGTCAAAGCTCAGATTAAAGCTATGGTCAGCGGAATCTACATTGTAAGCATTAACAACTATCATAAGGTTCCGGTACCGGAACCTGAGAAGAAGGGTATGCTTGCAAAACTGAGAAGCAGGACAAATACCGCAGTTCAGCAGAGATATGCGGACAATCAGAAGAAGAAAGCTGATAGCAAGGATAAATAAGACAAAGAATCCTGGCAGGATAACCATTCTGCCAGGATTTTTGTTGTCATGCATGCAATATGGACCGCCAGTGGCTGTCCATGTTGTTATTATTCTTGTGATTTCTTCTGTTCTGCAATCATGTCGATAATCTGCTGTCTTGCAATTCGGTCGACATGTCTGCGATCTTCCTTAGAAAGATCAGCAAATGTAAAAGGTTTGCCGAAGGTGACATAGGCGTCGGCAGGCTTTATGGAAAGATTCCTATTATTTTCGAAGATGTCTGCAGTGCCGCTGATCGCTACCGGAACAATCGGAACCTTAGCGCGCTGTGCCATCTTAAAACTTCCGGCTTTAAACTCTGCGACTTCACCGTTCTTACTTCGTGTTCCCTCTGGGAAGATGAACATCGGGTATCCTTCTTTTAAGTACTCTACTCCCTTGAGGATTGTCTTCAGTCCCTGCTTAATATCCGTTCGATTGAGGAAGAGGCAGTGAATCAGCTCCATCCAGTCGGCAATGCCAGGAACCTTCTTCAGATTATCCTTCGCAACATATCCGACGCCGGAAGGGATCAAGGTATCCGTGATGATAATATCAAAATAAGAGCAGTGGTTGGCTACGTATAAGCAGGCACCCTCTGGGATATTCTCTAATCCTTTCGCGTGAACCCTGGCACCAGAGATGTCGAGGATACGCTGCAGAGCACGGCGAACTTCAAGATTAGCCAGCCTGTGTGCTTCCTTAGGATCTGTCTCATATAACTTTCTGATTTTTCGACGGGTAGGACCGCTGCGGACCAGATACCCGGAGACAAAGTTGACAATCGCAAGAGATCTTCTTGTCATAGTAAGTGTCAGCTCCTTCCAAATAATTCGGTCGTGTCACGTAATCTTGTAGCGACATCGTGTGTAAATAACTCTTTCTTAGCTCGGTAAGACCAGTTGCCGTCTGCGACACCAGGGGTGTTCATACGATACTCACTGCCCTGACAGAAGAGATCCTGTACGGGAGCAATGGCTATCTTTGCAGGAGAGCCCCAGGCTGTGCGAATGAAATCCCAGCTGATCTGACCGCCGTCAGTATTCATATAGCGGCGAACTTTATCCTGAATCCAATCTGGAGCGGAAGCGTACCAGCCAGTTGTCGTATCATTATCATGAGTTCCTGTATAGCATATACAATTATATGGTTGATTATATGGGAGATAGGCACTGTCATAATCCTCGAATGCGAACTGCAAGATCTTCATTCCAGGAAGTTCATAGCGGTCTCTCAAGGCACAAACCTCATCCGTGATGATTCCAAGATCCTCTGCGATAATCGGAAGATCTTTGCCGAATGTCTTCTGGACTGCCTGGAAGAAGTCATCCCCAGGTCCTGGCATCCATCTTCCGTTGATAGCGTTCTCAGCATCTGCAGGAACTTCCCAATAACTTTCCAGACCACGGAAATGGTCAATACGAATGACATCTGAGAGAGAAAGCTGTACCTTGATTCTTCTCATCCACCACTCAAATTCTGTCTTCTTATGATACTTCCAATCATAGAGAGGATTGCCCCAAAGCTGACCTGTCGCACTGAAATAATCTGGCGGAACTCCAGAGACAACGCGAGGGAATCCGTCCCGGTCTAAGAGGAAGAGTCTTGGCTCTGCCCATACGTCAGCACTGTCAGAGGATACAAAAATTGGGATATCTCCAATCAGAGCAACGTCGTTCTCATTAGCGTAAGCCTTCAGTGCGGTCCACTGACGGAAGAAGAGCCACTGGAGGAACTCCTCATAAAGGATGCCATCCGCAAAGTCGCGTTCGATGACCTTCTTCTGCGTCTTGGTAGGTTTTCTATATTTCTTCTCCCAATCGAGCCAGTGCTTGCCATTCTCGTAAGTTTTGATGGCCATAAACATAGCATAGTCTGGGAGCCAGTCACTATTCTCACTGACAAAAGCATCAAATGCTTCCCCGAGAGAGACAGCACTGCTTCTGGAGAGTCTCTGATAGGAACTTAAGTTTTTGGCGTCACTGTCGGTCTCCTCGGCAGTCTCCTCCTTAGCGGAAGCCTTTAATACAAGAATCTCAGGCAGTTCCTTATCTCTGATCTTCTTGAAGTTCTCAAACGCTTTTTTATAGAGTGCAAATTTATATTCTTGGACTTCCTTGTAATCAACCTTCTCTACTGGAAATGCTGGAACTTCGCGAAGATCCTCCTCGCTGAGAAGCTTATCCTGTAAAAGCAGCTCTGGGCTGATTAAAAGAGGCTGCCCTGCAAAAGAAGAAAATGACTGATAAGGACAGTTGAATTCTCCTGTCGGGCCAAGTGGCAGAGTCTGCCACAGATGCTGGTTAGACTCTTTTAAGAAATCTACGAAAGCATAAGCTTCTGGGCCAAGATCTCCAATTCCGAATCTTCCTGGCAGAGAAGTAGGATGCATAAGGATGCCGGAATAGCGGCGTCTGTTCTTTAAAAATTCTGGTATAACGGTCACTTTAGTGAACCTCCTATCAATAATAATTAAGTATATTCTAACAATTATTATACTGAAAAGAGGGTGGATGCGCAATTAGCAATTGGACTTTTAAAGATAGTAACTTAGAAGAAAAAGTGATATAATACAATGTATTATGTTGTTGTGGTGAGTCATCACCCTGACTTGGAAAGGGTTAACAGGAGAATAGGATATGAAACAGGAGAAAAGAGCTTCCGAGCATCTCTCCATGAATCTCTGGATTCCACTTATGTTCGCGGTAGTCATCTGCTTAATTGGCTTCTGGGCGTCCTCAATTAATAAGACACTCGGTTATGTACTCTATGCAGTTGGAATTGTAGACGTGATCATTTCTGTGATTCAGTATCAGCAGATGGATAAGACCATCTGTGAGCAGATTCTATCAGCAGACTCTGAGAAGAATCAGGTGAAGAGGCACTTGTTAGAGGAGATGCCTTTCCCTTACGCAATTACAGACAAGAAGGGCGAATTTCTAATGTACAATTCGCTGTTTGGAAAGATCATGGGCCCGAAGAACAAGAGGGATATCAGTCAGGTTTTTACGGAAATTCATAAGAAGGTTTTTCCGCAGGAAGGCCAGACCAGGGAATACGACGTGGTGAAAGACGGGAAGTATTATAGGATATCTTGTAAGAGATTTGTGCTTAAGGACGTGACAGCGCGGGAGGAAGACGAGGAGAAGAAGACCAAGAAAGATGGGGATCAAGCCTTTGTCTATGCATTTTATGTAAAGGATGAGACAGAACTTCATGGGTATAAGGTAGAGTCTCAGAATAAGCGCCTTGTGGTTGGTCTGATTTATATTGACAACTATGAGGAAGTTTTAGAGCCGATGGAGGAAGTCCAGCAGGCACTTCTTGCCGCTCTGGTGGAGAGAACCGTCATCAAATATATCCAGAAATATGAAGCGATTGTCAAAAAGTTTGAGAAAGATAAATTCCTCTTCGTTCTGGAAGAGAAGAATTTACCAGTTCTGATTGAAGATAAATTTTCCATTCTTGATGAAGTACGTGAGATTAATACGGGTAATTCCCTGGCAATGACACTGAGTATCAGTGTCGGAGTCAATGCACCATCCTTCCCAGAGACTTATGAGAGTGCCAGAATCGCTATGGATCTTGCATTGGGACGTGGGGGAGATCAGGCCGTCGTGAGAGATGGAGATTCCGTCTCCTACTTCGGAGGTAAAAGCCAGCAGGTAGAGAAGATGACCAGGGTTAAAGCGAGAGTTAAAGCTCATGCCTTAAGAGAGATGATGCTATCGCAGGGCCAGATTTTTATCATGGGTCATAAGAATCCGGATGCTGACTGTGTTGGAGCAGCCCTTGGTGTCTATCGAATCGCCAGAATTTTTGGGAAGAAGGCATTTATTGTTATGCCGGAAGATTGCCCTAATATTGCTCCTGTGGTGGAGAGATTTCATGAAGGACTTGTTGTCACAGAAGAGGGGGAGGAGAAAGTATTCCTTTCTAATGAGGAGGCACTCGAGCGATGTGATGACAGTACGATGCTTGTTGTCGTGGATGTGAACATCCCGCATATGACAGAGTGCCCAGAGCTCCTTGAGAAAGTTGACAGCCGGGTAGTTCTTGATCATCACAGACAGACGGATGACACCATCAGTCATGCGGTCCTCTCTTATGTAGAGCCGTATGCGTCTAGTACCTGTGAGATGGTCACAGAGATTCTTCAGTATGTTGCTGACAAACCGAAGTTACAGACTATCGAGGCAGATGCACTTTATTCCGGAATTCTTGTGGATACCGACAGCTTTGTTGTGAAAGCAGGAGTGCGTACCTTTGAGGCGGCAGCGTTCCTGAGACGTGCTGGTGCTGATGTAACTCGCGTAAGAAAAATGTTCCGTGAGGATATCAATGAAGTCAAGATGAGAACAGACATTATCCACAGAGCAGAACTCTATATGGATGAGTTTATCATCTCCACTTTTGATGGAAGAGATGTGCCGGGGGCCACTGTCATTGGAGCGAAGGCGGCCAATGAGCTTTTGGATATTCAGAATGTCCGGGGAACCTTCGTAGTTACCAGACAGCCTAATTATATTTATATCAGTGCCAGATCCATTGACAACCTGAATGTTCAGGTGATTATGGAGAAGATAGGCGGCGGTGGACATCTGACAGTCGCAGCAACACAGCTGACAGATACTACCGTGGAGGAAGCGGTGGATCAGCTGAAGAAGCTTTTGGCAAAGATGAAAGAAGATGGGGATATCTAATCCCAGATTTGAACAGATAAAGGAGATTGAAGATGAAGGTTATCTTATTAAAAGACGTAAAGTCACTTGGTAAAAAAGGAGATATTGTTGAGGTTAGTGCTGGATATGCTAATAACTTCATTTTAAAGAAGAAGCTTGGCATCGAGGCTACGGGTAAGAATGTCAATGACTTAAAGCTTCAGAAGGCTCATCAGGATAAGGTGGCGGCTGAGGAGCTTGCGGCAGCGAAGGAGCTTGCAGCTGAGATTGAGAAGAAGAGCATCATTCTTCAGATGAAAGTCGGGGAAGGTGGAAGAACCTTCGGTTCTATCTCTACCAAGGAGATTGCTGAGGCAGCAGATAAGCAGCTTGGATACAAGATTGATAAGAAGAAGATTTCTGTAGATGAGCCAATTAAGAGCCTTGGAACTCATAATGTAAAAGTAAAACTTCACCCACAGGTTACTGCAAACTTAAAAGTGAAAGTAGCTGAGAAATAAGAGAGTGGAAAGAGAAGGAATCATTGAACAGTATCATAATACAAGAAGGATGTTAGACTATGCCGACCACTGTGGATGAAAATTTTATAAAGAGGATTCAGCCTCATAATGAGGAGGCAGAGAAATCGGTTCTCGGTTCGATGCTGATGGACCGAGATGCCATCGTGGAGGCAGATGATATCCTGGTTCCTAAGGACTTCTACCAGCAGCAGTATGGCATCCTTTTTGAGGCTATGGTTGAGCTTTACCGAGAGGGTAAGGCTGTAGACCTTGTCACACTGCAGGATAAATTAAAAGAGAAGAATGTCCCGGAATCACTTCAGAGTCTGGATTTCTTCCGAGATCTGGTGGAAGTGGTACCAACTTCTGCTAATATCCGAGAGTATGCCAGAATCGTCCATGATAAGGCCACACTCCGTGCACTGATTAAAGTGACGGAGGAGATTGGCAACGAATGTTATCTTGGAAAGAAAGAGACATCGACCATTCTTGAGGAGACAGAGAAGAGCATCTTTGATCTGCTTCAGAATCGCAGTAATATGTCAGACTTCACTCCGATCAGTGATATCGTGGTGAATACGATTGATAAGATTGAGGAAGCTTCTAAGACCAAAGGACGTGTCACTGGAATCGCTTCGGGATTTACAGAACTTGATTATAAATTGACTGGATTCCATCCGGCAGAGCTGATTCTGGTTGCTGCCCGTCCTGCGATGGGTAAGACCGCATTTGTCCTGAATATCGCGCAGTATGCGGCATTCAAGGATAATCATACAATCGCCATGTTCTCGTTAGAGATGTCCAAGGAGCAGCTTGTCACTCGTCTGATGGCCTCCGAAGCTATGGTGGATTCTCAGCAGATTAGAACTGGTGATTTGAGAGATTCGGATTGGGACAAATTGATGGAAGGCGCTACTCTGATTGGTGGATCCAATCTGATTATTGATGATTCCGCAACAACACTGGCAGAGATTCGATCAAAGTGTAGAAGATATGTCCAGATGTATGGGGTCGAGATGATTATCATCGACTATCTTCAGTTGATGAGTGGAAGCAGTAATGCCAGAAACCAGGCTTCCAGACAGCAGGAGATTTCCGAGATTTCTCGAGGATTAAAAGTATTAGCAAGAGAGCTGAATGTGCCAATTATCGCGCTGTCACAGTTGTCGCGTGCGGTTGAGGCAAGACAGGATCACAAACCGATGCTGTCTGACCTGCGTGAGTCTGGAGCAATCGAGCAGGATGCCGATGTGGTTATGTTCTTATATCGTGATGAATACTATAATCCAGATACAGAGAAGAAGAACCTGGCGGAGGTTATCGTAGCCAAGCAGAGAAATGGTGCGACAGGTACCGTAGAGTTAGTATGGCTCGGCCAGTATACAAAGTTCGCCAACAAAGAGAGAATTCAATAACAGGCTGAAGTGCCGCCGGCACTTGCAAGCTTGGCAATAAAAAAGAGGCTGTCATAATGACAACCTCTTTTTATACTCATTCAAGTGTCTCCTAGAGATTACTCCTCAGAGATAGCACCTGTTGGACAGGCACCAGCACATGTTCCGCAAGAGATGCATGTATCAGCATCGATTACGTAATGCTCGTCTCCCTGGCTGATAGCTCCTACAGGGCACTCTCCCTCGCAAGTTCCACAAGAAATACAATCTTCAGAAATTACATAAGCCATTTTAAGAATCCTCCTTATTATTTATTATACATAGATTAATATAATCCCCATCTAGGGTTTCTCTTATTTTATATCAGTCTGTATGCAATATCAAGTTTAATTTGACGTGCAAGTTATGATATATTTAAGCCTAACATGAGCGGCCTTGTATATTGTTTGTATATATTGTATAATAAAAAAGAATTTTTTGGCAAAAAATATAGAGAATTTTATGGGTATATTTTCCATTTATAGATAATTAATACTTAGGAGATGCATATGAGGAAAGAAAATGATAAGGAGAAAGAGACTAAGTTAGTTGCACCTATAATTTTGGTCGTTGGCCTTGTTGTGCTGGTCCTTCTCTTCTTTCTGGTTCTAAATCATGTTCAGGAGAATAAGATAAGAGAAAGTAAAACAGAGAGTTCTAAGGAGAGCACGATCAACATCAGGGAAAAGTCAGTGGATGTTGAGGACAGTACTTCAGAGGAGACGACAGAAGAATCTGGTAAATTGCAGATGCAGCATGATGATGTCTATCTGATTCGTGGAAATGAGAAGAAGTCAAACATATTTGAGAGGGTGGACCGCCTGTCATATTCCAGTGACGTCCGCTACACAAATCAGGATCTCAGTCATCTGGATGCGAACGGACTTCTGATTACCCGATGTGAGATTTTTGCAAGACACGGCTCCATGTTTAACAATCAGGATATCCAGGCATATTTTGACTCGCAGGCCTGGTATGTGGCACAGACAGCTCCGGACGAGTTCGATGATGATGTGCTCAATGATGTGGAGAGGTATAATGTGAGACTGATTCAGAATTATGAGATGAAAAAGGGCTATTAAACGAGGAGAAAGATTATGATCTGTCAATACGTCGTATTATTTACAGTCTATAGTTTTTTTGGATGGATCTTTGAATGTACCTACTGTACCTTTAAGACAAATCGATGGGAGAATCGAGGCTTCCTTTTTGGACCAATTATTCCCATATACGGATTTGGAGCCATTGCGGCCAGTATAGTGTTTGGCTTAATCCCTCAGGTGAAGACGGCGGGATTAAATTTGTGGCAGATCTTTTTGGTCTGCGCTGTGGGAAGTGCGATTCTTGAGTATATCACATCTTTCTTGTTGGAGAAGATCTTCCACGCTGTGTGGTGGGATTACAGCAATATGCCACTCAATCTGAATGGAAGAATCTGTCTTCCGGCAACCTGCGGATTTGGAGCAGCAGGCGTGCTCATTGTAAAATATCTGATCCCTTTTGTGGAATCCTTACATATGGAAGGACACTCAATCCTTAACCAGATTCTCGCACTTGCTTTTATGGCCTTGCTTGGGGGAGACTTGACACTGACAGTAGATACTCTGATACATCTGGTGGACAGGCTGGAAGGCTACGAGAAAGAATTCAACGACCGTATGGAGAATTTATACCAGTCGATTGAGGACAGAGGTCTGGCTATCAAAGAAAAGGGTGAGGCTGTTAAGTTAAAAACTGAGGAGCATAGGGAAGCTATCGCTGCGAAAGCCCGTACTTATGCAGAGCAGATGTCCTTCTATCAGAGATATGAGATGAGAAACATCAAACATATGACCCGTGAACGGACGACCAGAATCAGTGATGTTGTAAAAGAGCATCTTGATAAGCTGAAAGAGCTCAAGCCAAACAGTACTGAAGTGAAAAGTGTTGAGTCGAAAGAGACAGAGAAGAAAGATGGAGAACAATGAGACAAAAGCTAAAAGAGACAGTAGAAAATGATGGAACACATTACCTGATACATAATGTAACCCAAGATGAGGAGGGAGAGGAAGTTCTTTCCCTCCTCTATCATGTTATGGGGTTGACGACCAAGAAGATACGATCCGTAAAGCGTGATTCAAGAGGGATTCTGCTTGATCATAAGAAAGTGACCGTGCGGGAGAAGGTTGACGCTGGACAGAGACTGGCAGTTCTTTTGGATGATTCTGAGAATCGACAAGTCATGCTGGTGCCGACTGCCATGCCTCTTGAGATTCTTTATGAGGATGCGGACCTGCTCTTTGTCAACAAGGGGGAAAAATTGTACTCACTGTACCGATACCAGAAGACATGAAAAGTGCAATTGACTCTCTATTTGAGGAAAAAATGGTACACAGTATACAGTATTACTTGTGATAATGACGGAAATAACTCTATATATGAGATGATATTTGACACAATTTAAAAAAAGAGTAAAAAAAAGAAGCTTCAGGATATTGGGAGCTTCTTTTTTCGGCTTATGCCTAAGAATATATTAATCACATCTTTATAATAGCAGGAGCGTATGTCAGATGCAACAAAAATTGATTATACTTTTTTGCGTGATTTTTGCATATTTCTATCGATGGAAAAGATATAAAGAAAAGAAATTGGTTATGTTTTTTTGCAATAGGAATCTGAGAGGTAATAATTAGCACTTCTGATCAAAAGTGTGGAACCAAAGTCCAACAAAATTGCTTACAACTTTTTTAGCACTCAATACTTGACATGGCTAATAAACAGTGATAGTATAATGGCTGTAAAGAGAAAAACAAAAGTTACAAGCTTTATGTAAATAAGATAAAGGAGGAATTGATTATGTATCTGCCAGATTTCTTTGGACAAGGTTTTTTAGGTGATTGGATGGATGATTATGATGGTCGTAATACGAACCGTTCTTATCGGACGAATGCGAGAGCCATTCGAGCAGATGTCGTTGAAAGGGCGGATGAATATGAGATCCGAGCTGAGCTTCCAGGTTTTAAGAAAGATGAGTTAAAACTTGAGCTGAAAGAAGGATATCTTACCATTTCTGCATCAAAGGAAGCTGGGGAAGCTGAGACAGAAGAGAAGGTGATCCGTCAGGAGCGCTACACAGGCGATATGGCGAGAACATTTTTTGTTGGGAAGGATGTCACACATGAAGATATTCATGCAAGATTTGAGAGCGGTATTCTCTATGTGACAATTCCGAAGGAAGTCAAGAGAGAGCCAGTGACAGCCAATATTTCTATCGATTAATTGAGTAGAGTATTGTTTATGTATAGATAGTAGATGATAGGTAATAGGTAAAAGGGTGAACAACATACCCAGAGGTCAGGAATCCCTAGTAAGTTGATAATCAGATTGCTCCTCGAAAATGTTTACATAAATCTAATAGTTGAAAGTTTAGAAGGTTTACATAAATAGAAATCCTGTGACGTGCAATAAAGCATAGCCACAGGATTTTTTACTTAGCATGCAAGTGAACTGCCAGTGGCGGTTCAGCTTGTTAAAATCTTCCATGTTCCAGAAAATCTTTTCTGCTGGTAATTCTTCCAGTATCTTTCTTTTTCTCTTCTTCCTTAACCCTCTTACCAGGGCGAGGAACTTTGCCAGCTCCGTAGGAATCGGGAACGGTTCCAACCACAGGTTCCTGCGGTGTATCTGGATTTGGATTATCATTCACCTCTGCCGCTGGTGCAGTAAGTACGCTATCTTGGATGACTGGCATCAGTACGTGAAGCAGTCTGGTGTGATGCAGGACTAAGATAGACAGGTCCATAAAAAGATGGGCAATCAGAGTACTTACGATAACTCCATTAGATTTCAGCAGGAACTCTACGTGGAATCCATACCAGCATGTGATGGCGGAATAGATCCCGACCAGTGCGAGAAGTGGAAGACATTCCACGACCCCGCCGACTGTGGAGAAGAAATCTTTCCATGTAAAGTCGAAATATAAGAATCGGCCGGCAGCCAGTGTGATAAAGTAGAGAATCAATGTGTTGTAGTTCAGATCGTCATAGATAAACCTGATATACAGAAGAATCAGTACGATATACAGAGAACTGGTGAGTCGGATAGATGCCTTCTTCTCCTCTTTGATATTGGTCAGCTTCACCAGCACACTGTCAAACCAGTTTGTGAGGAAGACAGATAGGAGGATGAATACCAGAAGAAGTACATCTTGATACTTGGTCCAGTAGGTTGCGAAAGCTGCAATTCTCGCATCAATAATATAGTAGAGAGAGAGGAAAAACAGAACCGAGGTGGTGGAGAAGACCATCTCGTAGAAACTCTCAATCAGCTGAGGGGCATTGACCCTTCTTCTTCGTCTGCTCCCTGGATTAGCCATAAGTCCTGAATTCCAGCGCAGAGTCTGTACTCTGGCTGCGATAAACAAGATTGCAAGAACAACAACTAGTCCCAGAAAGCTTACCAGAAAGAATGGCAGTGCATTCTTAAAGTTAAAGTAATGTATAATATAATCTTTTCTTCCCATGGGGGGAAATCACCTCATTTCTAGCGTGTTATCATGAATCAAGTGTACATTCTATCTCAGATGCCAGACAAAATCAAGGGAGATAATATCAAGAGATTTACGCATGTTTCATAAAAGATTAGGTTTCTGTTCATGCATTATATCAAAATAGCTTATTTAATACTGAGAGATATCATGCATAAACTATAACGAGACTAGCCATTGTGTGATAAAAATTTGTCAAATAGTATTGCATAAACAGCAGGATGCAGGTATAATATCTAGGTGAGTTAACGAGTCTTCGGGGCAGGGTGAGAATCCCGACCGGCGGTGAGCAGTTGTTCTGTAAGCCCGCGCGCCTTTATGGCATGATCCAGTGTGATTCTGGAGCCGACGGTATAGTCCGGATGAGAGGAGAGTTTATTACTGCGTATTTTTGCGTGCTTTGATTTTGTGCCCGAAATTCTCGATTTGTGAGAGTTTCGGGATTTTTTATTTTATACGGGGAGGCATTAGGCTTATGCCAGAAGAGAAATATATGAGAAGAGCAATCGAGCTCGCGAAAAAGGGAGTAGGGCATGTGAATCCAAATCCCCTGGTAGGAGCAGTGATTGTGAGGGATGGAGAGATCCTTGCAGAAGGGTATCACGAGCAGTATGGCAAGTTCCATGCAGAAAGGAATGCAATCGAGCATGCCAGACGTGATGGGATTGACCTGACTGGCAGCACAATTTATGTGACACTTGAGCCGTGCTGTCATCATGGACATCAGCCGCCATGTACAGATGCGATCATTGAGGAAAAGATTGCCCACGTTGTCGTGGGAAGTGACGATCCCAATCCATTGGTTTCTGGAAAGGGGTTCAAGATTCTGCGAGAGCACGGAATTGAAGTGACGCCGCATTTCCTGAAAGAAGAGTGTGACGCGATTAATGATGTCTTCTTCTACTATATCAGTACCAAGCGTCCATATGTTGACTTAAAATATGCGATGACCATGGATGGAAAGATCGCATGTCATACCGGAGATTCCAAGTGGGTGACTGGCGAGGAATCCAGGGCTTATGTTCAGGAACTTCGCAATCGCTATAAAGGCATCATGGTAGGGATTGGAACAGTTCTTGCGGATAATCCGACGCTCAACTGTCGTATCGAAGGCGGAAGAGATCCTATTCGTATCGTCTGTGATGATCACTTAAGAATTCCACTTGACTGTACTTTGGTTCGCACTGCAAAAGAGCAGCCTACCATTGTAGCAACCTTGCCATATGAGGAGAGTCAGACTTCTGATCAGGCTGAGGCCAGGGATGAGAAGGCAAGGATTGCTAAGAAAGAGGCTCTCATGGAAGCGGGAGTTGAAGTTTTAGAGATTCCTCCAAAGGACGGGATGGTTGATCTTAATCGTCTGATGGAAGAGTTAGGAAGCAGAGAGATTGATGGTATTCTTTTAGAGGGTGGCGGCACATTGAATGAAAGCGCACTGTCTGCAGGAATCGTCAATCATGTGGATTGTTTTATTGCCCCGAAGATTTTTGGAGGAGCAAAGGCGAAGACACCTGTGGAAGGTCAGGGACTTGACTTGGCGAAAGATGCCTGGATGTTTGAAAGAGAAGATGTCAGATCATTTGGAGATGACCTGCTGATTTCTTACCGAAAGAAATAAGAGAAAGAAGGACATAGATGTTTACAGGTATTGTGGAAGAGGTCGGAAAGGTCCGACAGATTAAGATGGGTGCACAGTCAGCACTTCTTACTGTGGAAGCCCATAAGATTATGGACACACTAAAGATTGGTGACAGTGTATGTACGAACGGTGTGTGTCTTACCGTGATAACTATGACGGATGACAGTTACACTGTGGACGTCATGCATGAGACATTGAGACGTACAAATTTGGGACAGTTAAAGACTGGAAGCAAGGTAAATCTCGAGCGTGCGATGCCGGCCAATGGAAGATTTGATGGTCATATCGTGGCTGGCCACTCAGATGGTACCGGTAAGATTCTCTCTATGGAGAGAGATGATATCTCAATCTGGATCAAGATTGAGGCTGGTCCTGAGATATTGAAATATGTGGTAAGCAAAGGATCCATCGCGATTGATGGAATCAGTCTTACCGTCGCTGAGGTGGATGATTCTACATTTTCTGTATCAGTGATACCACATACCATGGCAAATACGATTCTGCTCGACAAGAAGCCGGGTGACTTGGTCAATCTTGAGACAGATATGATTGGCAAATATGTTGAGAAACTTCTGAGCTGGACCCAGAAAGAAGACAAGAAACCGGAATCCAAGATTACAATGGAATTTTTAGCTGAGAATGGATTCTAGGATTCAGATATAGAATTAGGAGGAACAAACATAATGGCAGAGACAGAATTCAAATTCAATTCCGTAGAGGAAGCGCTTGCCGATATCAAAGCTGGAAAGATGGTTATCGTTGTCGACGAGGGAGCTCCTGAGGATGATGGTGCTTTAGTTGCAGCGGGAGCATGTGCAACACCTGAGACCATCAACTTTATGCTTCAGTATGGAAGAGGAACGATGACAATGCCAATCTCTAAGGAGGTTGCTATCCGAATCGGAGTTCCGGAATTGATTGGAGATTATCAGGGCAAGTTTGCACCAGAGATTGTTGTCGCATTAGATGCAGTAGGAGATGTATCCGGAATATCCGTGGCGGACCGCGCCGCAACAATCATGTTAGCAGCCAAGGCTGATTCCAAAGCCAGTGATTTTAAGAGACATGGACACACCTTCCCTAAGGTAGCCCTGACTGGTGGAGTTATGAAGAGGACAGGATTTACAGAGGCTACGGTAGACCTCGCTAGTATGGCAGGTTTTGAGGCAGTCGGTGTAAGATGTGGAATCCTTGATCCGGAGGGAGAAGTTGCAAAAGTTCCAGAACTGATCGAGTTTGCAAAAGAACATGATATGAAGATTATCACAATCTCCAGCATGATTGAATATCGTCGTAAGACAGAGACTTTTGTCACTTGTGAGGCAGATGCCGACTTCCCAAATCATTTTGGACATTTCCGTATCAAAGGATATGTAAATAAGTTAAATGGAGAGCATCATGTAGCAGTCGTTAAGGGCGACGTCAGCGATGGTACTCCAGTATTATGCCGTGTACATTCTGAGTGTCTGACAGGAGATGCTTTAGGTTCCAGAAGATGTGACTGCGGTCAGCAGCTTCGTGCCGCACTGCAGATGATCGAGAAAGAGGGACGTGGAGTACTTCTTTACATGAGACAGGAAGGACGAGGAATCGGTCTGATCAACAAACTGAGAGCTTACGAGCTTCAGGATCAGGGTATGGATACCGTTGAGGCTAACTTAGCTTTAGGATTCCCAGAAGATCTTCGTGACTATGGAATCGGAGCTCAGATCTTAGCAGATATGGGAATCAAAAAGCTCAGACTGATTACCAACAACCCGGCAAAACTCGTTGGACTGAGCGGATACGGCCTTGAGATTGTAGAGAGAGTACCAATCGTCATCGAGCCAAACTCAGATGATAAATTCTATCTGAAAACAAAACAGATTAAGATGGGACATTTATACAACATCTAACAATGTCGGACCTTTGCCAGAGAAACGGCCACTGACAGTTTCTCTGACACGCTAAGGCGTGTAATATGCTGTAGGCCTATGGATTGGTCAGGCGGCATTTAGATATAATACACAAAAAAACCCAGATGCGTGGTAATAACCACAGATTCAAATATCAAATGGAGGTATAACAATGGGTGTAAACATTATTGAAGGTAACATAATTGGTAATAAGGACCTGAAGATCGGTATTGCTGTTGCAAGATTTAACGATTTTATCACATCAAGATTACTTGGTGGTGCTGAGGATGCTTTAAAGCGTCACGGTGTTGCAGAGGAGAACGTTGATGTAGCATGGGTTCCGGGAGCATTTGAGCTTCCTTTAATCTGCCAGAAGATGGCACAGACAAAGAAGTATGACGCTGTCATCGCATTAGGATCAGTCATCCGTGGTTCAACAAGTCATTATGATCTTGTATGCAACGAGGCTGCAAAGGGAGTTGCTCAGGTAAGCCTTCAGAATGGTGTTCCGGTAATGTTCGGTATCATCACAACTGAGAATATCGAGCAGGCAATCGAGAGAGCCGGATCTAAAGCAGGTAATAAGGGTGCAGAGTGTGCAACTGGTGCGCTCGAGATGATCGACCTCATCAAGAAGATTGGCTAAATAGCAGATTACTTTTGAGGTTGCAAAAGCTTACGAGGTGAAATGATATGGCATTAGCAGCAGAAATTACAAAGCAGACATTAATCGGTGAGATGATTCAGAAGGATATGGGAATCGCTAACGTGCTGATGGCAGCAGGAATGCATTGCATCGGATGCCCAGCATCTCAGATGGAGAGCCTTGAGGAAGCATGCATGGTTCACGGTTTAAATCCAGATGATGTCTTACAGTACATTCAGGAGTACTTAAAGAGTAAGAGTGAGTAGTCACCATACGATAACTTAAGTATCTAATAAAGAGAACCCAGGCAGAAGTTACTTTTGCCTGGGTTCTCCTTATCGTAGTATACTCTTTATCCTATCGTGTTAAGCAAGTTCTGCTAGGGTACTAATCGCATCTTCTTCGATAACGGTCTGACAATGCTCCTTTAAATAAGAGAGAGAAGCATAGGATGCGCTTCTTTTGACTCCGTAATCAGAAGCAATATTGCAGGCCCTGCGGTAGGAGTCAGTGGATGGTGAGGAATCATTCTGAGATGTCCTCATAACAAGACAGTGACTTCCGGCATCACCCGCTTTCTGATAATCTAACGCAAAGAGGCTGCTCTCTGCCTGATAGAACGGTGCGACACTGGCAGCGAAATGAATCACATCGTCGAGAGTTTTAAACTGGAAGAGCTGGAATGGCAGACCTGCCTGTCGGCGATTCACCTTCTTAGAAGAAGAATCCTTCTGCTCTCTTCTTGATTCCTGAAGTGCACTGGTAAATGGTGCAAGCAGATCTAGCGGATTGACGGGGGCAGAATCTTCATCATCTGAAGAGTCAGAACCCTTTGAAGTGTTCTGAGGTCCGTCCCCGAAGGAAATGTCTTCCTCTGTAGAGAATGGAAGGAATTCACTTTCGAACTCCTCGGAATCCTCATCTTCAAAGGAGTCATCCTCAACATATTCTTCTTCATCGAAATCGATATCATAATCACCTTCTAAAAGGTGGTCTCCTGCTAATTGGGAGAAATGAGAGAACCTGGTGTCTAACTCATCCGGATCTTCCACCTTCGTGACAATCAGAACCAGAGCATCCTTGGACATTGGGATCGCCTCAATCATCAGAGGAATGTCGTCCACCTTAAAGCCGACCTCATCACTCGCCTGATGCATCATATCACGAAAGAGCGATTTCGCTTTCGGGGAGCCGTAAGCCAGTTCTGAGATATGAAGGTCCCTGGTCGCGAGATCCTCCTTGCTCAGAGTGCATCGGATCTGATTCTCATTCAATCTTTCTATTTTCATATTGATATTTCACTTCCTTTAGTTGATAGTAGGCCATAGATGTCTATATACCATAACGTGGCTATAGTATAGCGATTTCCGCTCAGAGTGTAAAGGGGGAAATTCTGAAGTCTTCCTTAAGATTGCTCGATAAATAGCTATAGATAGGCGGAATATGATATAATTTTCATAAATATTGAAAAATAGATTGAGTTAGTTAGATGTATGGAGACAGCATTCATGTATACATGCTTCCTGCTCTTTAGGTACGCAAGTGTCCTGTAAGGGCAAACCCTATGATTCTGCTGAGTAGTTACAGTTTTTGACATTCGCACCATGACATGGTATTATACACAAATTGTAGCTGACCTTTGGATTGGCCAAGATTAAGTAAGAAAGACATGAATTGCGGAGATAGATTATGAAGACAGAATTAATTAAGATAGATGGCAGTGATACGAAGAAGGAGAGTGAGACTTTAAAGCGCGCAGGGGAACTGATTCGTGCAGGCGAGCTTGTCGCATTTCCTACGGAGACGGTGTATGGCCTGGGAGCAGATGCTCTGAATGCGGATGCTGCTGCAAAGATTTATGCTGCTAAGGGAAGACCTTCGGATAATCCTCTGATTGTTCATATTGTAGACTTTGAGCAGGTAGAGGAGATTGCAGAAGGTGTCACAGATAGGGTTAAGAAGCTGATGCACGCTTTTTGGCCAGGTCCGATGACGATGATCCTGCCGAAGAAAGATATTGTCCCAGACGGAACCACAGGAGGACTCAGTACGGTTGCAATTCGTATGCCGTCCCATCCAGTCGCACGTGCTTTTATCAGGGAAAGTGGGCGTATGATAGCGGCACCGAGTGCGAATACTTCAGGAAGGCCAAGTCCTTCCCTCGCACAGCATGTTTACGATGATCTTCACGGAAAGATTCCAATGATTCTTGATGGAGGTCCGGTTGATATTGGTATTGAGTCTACGATCATTGATATGACTGGTGAGGTGCCGATGATTCTGAGACCAGGATATATTTCAAAACATATGCTTGAAGAAGTACTGGGAGAGGTAAAGGTTGACCCTGTGGTATCTAGTCATAAGATGCTAAAGAATGTGGTTGCTAAGGCACCTGGTATGAAGTATAAACATTATGCGCCTAAGGGACAGCTGATTCTCGTGGAAGGTGAGGAGAAGAAAGTTGCCGCAAAGATTAATGAGATGGTGCAGGAGAAGATTCGTGAGGGATATCTTGTCGGTGTAATTACGACTAAGGAATCTCAAGATGACTACGTGATTGGCTTTAGAAGATGTATCGGAAGCAGGGAGGACCCTGTGACGATTTCCGCGAATCTTTATAAGATACTCCGAGAGTTTGATGAGTATGGCGCGGAATACATGTATTCCGAGAGCTTTTTTTCAGACGGGCTGGGCAATGCGATTATGAACCGTATGCTGAAAGCGGCAGGCTATCATCTGATTACGGTATAGCATCAGATGTTTCGCCGGACTGGGCGATCCGCACTGGTGCAAAAAGGAGCGGAGAATGAATTATCATAGGATTATCATTGTGGGAGAGACTAATCTGATCCGCAGTTTTATGGCGGGAGTGATTCTGCGTGGACTATTGCAGAAGAACTCGGGAGAGCCGATTAAGGTTTTCTCCAGAGGAACGGTTGTCCTGTTTTCAGAACCTGTGGCGCCTAAGGCGGCTGCAGTTGTGACAAGACATGGATATGATATTAAGGATTTCAGATCGTCTCAGATTTCACAGGAAGATATTAATTCAGCGGATTTGGTTCTTGCTATGAACCAGAATATTTATGAGAAACTAAAGAGTGATTATGATATCAGCCAGACATCCTGCATGTCAATCTCGACATTTCTTGGGATAGAGGCTAATGTTCCAGCAATCAAGGAAGACACAGAAGAGGCATATGAGAGCTGCTTTACTTCAATAGAACAGCTGATGGAAGCGGTTGCGGAAAAGATTATCGTGGAAGTATTGTAAGCTACATTACAGACATTAAGTCGTAAGGAGGGCATACTGTCATAAGGGAGACCTATGACGGTATGTCTTTTTTTATCAAACATGCAAGTGGAGTGCCGGTGGTACTCCATCTTGTTGTCAAGCATGCAATCTGGATTGCTAGTGGATGATTGGATTGTTGGCCAATATGGTCATAATAGTAAAAATATGTCACGAATATTCGTATGTTTTATATAAAATACACGATAACCAAGTAGTTAGTGTAAAGAATTCATCAGTTGGGAAATAAAAAGAGAGAATCCTCTCGAATTA
>JAXJRI010000134.1:0-9781 GCA_036310685.1 Lachnospiraceae bacterium
CGTCCAACAATTTCTTCTTTAACTCTGGGCTGTAATGCTTGTTTTTTCTAGACATTGGAATGCTCCTCTTATGGTTCAGTTTTTATATTTGAACTGTCTACCATAAGGGGAGCATATCATTTTATGCGCTTTTCCCGGATTTTTCGCTTGCAAAAACCCGGGATTTCTGTTACAATAAATTTAGATAGAATTCTATCTAAATTTTGGAGGGAAAAATGTATCTCGATTTTTTAGTGAAAGTACCCGATGCTCCCGGGAAACTCGTTCGGGTTCGCAAGGGAGATACCGTTTATCTTGATTACGAATACGACAGGACCTATGATCCTGTCAAAAAATACACACGGCCAAGGAGGTCGACGATCGGGAAGATCTCAAAGGCTGACCCTGATCTCATGCAGCCGAATCAGAACTTTCTGAAGTACTTTCCCGATGCAGAACTGCCTGAGAAGAAAAGCAGGACAGACCGGAGCAGCTGTCTCCGGATCGGGTCTTATCTCCTGATCAGAAAGATCGCCAGGGATTATAAACTTCCGGAGATCCTGGGAGAGTATTTCGATGAGAAAGAGACCGGTCTTATTCTGGACCTGGCGGCCTATTCCATCATCACGGAGAACAATGCCGCCCAGTACTACCCGGATTACAGTTACAACCATCCTCTGTTCACTCCGGGGATGAGCCAGTATAGTGATTCCACGATATCGACCTTTTTGAATTCGATAACCGATGACCAGACGATCGGATTTTTAAACGAGTGGAACGAGAACAGGGATCACAGGGAAAAGATCTATATCTCTTATGATTCCACCAACAAGAACTGCCAGGCAGGCGATATTGAGATGGTGGAGTTCGGGCACCCAAAAGTGGATGCAGGTCTTCCGGTCTTTAATTACTCCATCGCTTACGACATGCATAATCGTGAGCCGCTGTTCTATGAACAGTATCCTGGCAGCATCAACGATGTATCCCAGATCCAGTTCATGCTGGATAAAGCCCACGGCTATGGCTACCGCAGGATCGGATTCATCCTGGACAGGGGTTATTTCAGCCGGGAAAACATACAGTACATGGACAGGTGCGGATACAGTTTCGTGATCATGGTAAAGGGACTGGCAGGCCTTGTGAACAGTCTTGTAATGGAGCACAAAGGCAGTTTTGAGAACAAGCGCATCCATAACATCGATGAGTACGGCGTTTACGGCTTCACCGTCCGGAAACAGCTTTATGTGACGGATAAAAAAGACAGATATTTCCATATCTATCACAGCATAACGAAAGAAAGCGCAGAGCGAACAGCGATCGAGGCCAGGATCCGCAGGATGAAGGAATTTCTGAACAGGCATAAAGGCGAGGTCCGGGAATTCGGCCCGGCCTATGAAAAGTATTTCTACCTTCATTACGACCGGGAAACAGAAAAGTTTGTTTATGCGGAAGAAAGGGCATCTGCGATCGAGAGGGAACTGGATCTTGCGGGGTATTTCTGTATCATCACATCAGAAAAGATGAAAGCGAAGGATGCCATCAACCTGTATAAGAGCAGGGACGCTTCGGAGAAACTGTTCCGCAGTGACAAGTCCTTCCTGGGAAACGGAAGCCTCAGGGTGTACTCCGATGAATCGGTTTCGGCAAAGATCTTTGTGGAATTCATAGCCATAATCATACGAAGCAGGATCTATACCGGATTAAAAGAGGCGATGAAAGAGATGGCGAAAAAGCCGAATTACATGACGGTCCCGGCAGCATTGAAAGAGTTAGATAAGATAGAGATGATACGACAGCTCGACAATGTATACCGGCTTGACCACGCAGTCACTGCACATCAGAAGACGATACTGAAAGCATTTGACATGGATGCCGGATATATAAAATATATGGCATCAGAGATCAGCAACTGGCTGAAATAGGAGGATCAGAATGAGCAGAGGAAGAAGCACATCCGATGAAGTATTAGACAGCAGGATTGAGAAGGCTGAGCAGAAGATCGTGTCAGCACGGAAAAGATATGACCAGGCAACCGCAGAACTGAAAGCGCTGCTCGATAAGCGGGATGCGATCAGAAAAGAAAAGCTGATGGATGCCTTTGTAAAGAGCAACCGGTCATTCGAGGAAGTCATGAAATTTCTCACAACGAATCCGCCGGTTGAGGGATAAAAAATCCCGAATCTCAGATGAAGAGCACTCATCTGAGATTCGAGATGGAAAAACACTGGAAGTTAACATGCACAAAACAAAGGCTAAAAATCCTATGTAGGAATAGAACAAATATAAAAATTGCATATCAGTTATCACCGTGATTAATAAATTTGCCTTTTCCCATACAAATTATACTTGAACAATTGGTAAAATGTTGCTAAACCAATCTTATAATGAACTCCTTAGAAATAATCCATAAAAACGGAATAATATGCCTACAGTGTCAAAACACAACGTCCCAGATAAGCTTGCTTCCAAGCAGAACTGTCACTGGCAGTTAGCTTGCATGCTTGTCATCACAAAAAAAAGACAGAGGATCCAAAAACTCTCTGCCTTTATAGATATCAATGCTATGATATGGTTGTCATAATAGACTAGGGATTGTTCCGTCGTCTTGCGACTCTGTAGGTTCTGCTATTACATCAGCTTATTAATTTACACCGCGTTCTTTCAGGAACTCTACCAGATCCTTCTCCAGATGAGGTTTTGGAATGGCAGCATAAACTTCATCTCGGTAATTGGTATGTTTTCGATACTCCCAGACCATGCAGGCATATTTCCAAAGTTCATCGGTGACATAGAGTCCGACATCCTGCTTGTTAAAGAGACGATAGGTTCTTCCAAGGTAAGGCTCCATAAGTTCGCCCAGCTTATCCATATCTCCACTCTCGGCAACTTCCTTCAGTTCATTCATCTTGTCCTTATATTCAAGGTAGGTATCAATTCTGGTAACCGAAAGTTTTGCAAGGACATACTTTCTGCGGACTTCCGCCTCAAGTTCTTTAATCTCTTCATTATAGTATGCTCTAGCTTCCATGCCTTCCTTGTTCAGTTCTTTAATAGAATAGCCATTCTGCTTCCAGCAGTTCATGTTATCCTCATATCCCATCTCAACATCTTTCAAGATATCTTCCTTATTACTTCCAGGAAGCCATACTATAGATTTCTCTCTCCATTTCGCTCCATAGAATTTAGACTCATACGCTCCGAAGCGAGAAGGAATCGAAAACTTCATATCCTCAAATTCAATAGTATCTGGATTAAAAAATGAGCTGGCATGTAATTCTGCCTTATGACTGTCCTGACTTCTCATATAAAGCTTATCTCCAGCCTGCTTATTCTTCTCTCTTGAGATGTTACTATATACATAGTTAGCGACCTGCTGCTTTCCAAAAATCTTCTGAATCCTCTTTGTCTTACGAATACACTGCTCGCGAACCTCGCTAGGATTCTCAGAAGCCTCGGCTCTAATATCAGGGCTCATATTCTCCCATGCCAAACCTCGCTCTAATGCCTCACGGTTCTTTATAATATTCTGTGTGTACAGCGGAACGATTGAGATTGCGATTCCAGGCATCTTGAATACCATTGGAAGCGCCGTATCAATAACCATAGATCTTGTGTTGACATAACGTACCACACTAATCGGAAGATTCGGATTAACACGAAGATCCTCAAAATCACGGTCTTTCAGTTTCTTCTTCTTGACAAGATCACGGAACTTGATGATATCCGGAGCAATCATATGAACTTCAAATTGGTAGCATCCTGTTGTAAATTCTCCGTATTTCTTGGCGCAGGCTGCTGTTGATCTTGCAAGTGTATATGGAATCCCCGCCTCATGACAGAGATTATCGAATTCTTTCACTAAATCCCACAGGCATTCCTGAACTTTTGTGTAAAACATAACTTCACTCCTTCTTGAAAATCAATACTCCTTAGCCTCTCGCTTCTCGTTTTTTACGAATGTCCAGAAGGAGCAGTCCATCGTTGGACGTCTCACTAAGTTCATCATAAATCTTATCTGCCTCATCCTGCTGACCAAGTTTCTCGTAAAGATCACCCTGGGCCTTCCTGATATACATATTGTCCGGATACATCTCAAGAAGTTCTTTCGCGCGATTCATCCACTGCATCAAGGTATCCTTGTCCTCTTCTGTTGCGACATGATAACGAAGTTCCCAAATCTTAGTATTTCTGGAATTCGGCTCATTCTCCAGGCACCAGTCCAGATTCTCCTTCGCCTTCGGATAATCCTTGTAAATCATGTATTTCTTGATATTACGACGGATGCGAAGTGCTTTCTGAATCTCCTTCATACCCTGTGTAAGCCCCAGACGATTATACTCTCGAAGTTCAATCATCTTATCAATCTTAGAAGTATCCTCCAGATAATAATAGAGGATATACATGGCTGCATACTCTAAGCCATCGCCGATATCATAATGTTTCTTCCAATACATAGTCTTCTTAGAGAACTGGTCCTCAAAATAATCAGAAAAAAGATCAATGAGACACTGGATGTCCTCTGGCTTGTCGCTCATCAGAAGACTGTCTACTTTGATATGATCTTTGTGAATTCGTTCTTTCAGATGGAGAATCGTAGATAAACAGTGGAAATCATATGCCTCATCTATAAGCTCACTTTCCATCTCGCTATAGCGCATCATTTTCTTCTTCAGTTCATAACGTTCAGCTAACAGTTCTTCCTTATCGACTGTCTGGAGGAAATCATCTACATAGATAGAACATGGGAGTCCTGCATGTGACATCTCAGAATGAATACGAAGCTCTTTTGGGAAGATGTTGAAAGTATCGCCATAGAAATGTGTCATGGATTCAAACCAGTCACCCGGAACCAGGAACTCTCTGTCCTCAAACATGGCATGTCGTGGATTATCATAATATTCTTTTGGAACAACTGGATTGGGATTGGACATTCTGGCTGATCCAGAAAGGTAAGTATCGCAGCCCTCATAATGATGACCGAAGAGCTTCTTCTCCACCTCTTCTAAGACCTTATCCCGCCCGATCTCTTTCTCCTTCTTCACCATCTCATTGTACTTGTCCATGATATCGTATGTTTTTCGACGGTAATGACGGAAACTCATGTTAACATACTCATCATAAGCAAAAAATGTATTAATATAATCTTCTCTCTCCTCTTTTTTCGGTGGTACCTCTAAGAGAGGGAAAACATCAATCGTCTGACCTACATAGTTATCCCAGAATGGAGTATGATCTGTCATACGGACAACCGTCTTATCAATATAATGTCCGAACACCGTCGGGAACTCACGATTTCTTCTGTTATCACAGAAATCTCTCGTCACTCCGTCCAGTTCTTTCTGACATGCTTTGACGAACTTATCATAATTATCTTCGGTCATGGTGATATCAAGATCGTTATCCCATGGGATAAATCCCTCATGACGGATAGCGCCAAGACAGGTACCATAATCCATAAAGAACTCTATGTTATATTTCTTACAGATATCATCAATCTCACAGATTAATTTGAATAAATGCTCTTGTGTGGGGGTCATATCTATTCTCCCTTCTGCTTCTTCTCATGCGCTCTTCTCATCATCACGTATCCCTCGAACAGATCCAAATCTTCTTTGCGTGTGATTTTGATATTGGTCTGGCTTCCCTTCGAGAAGTAGATCGTATCTCCAAGATACAGCATCAGAGATGTGGTATGAGGCTCGACTTCGTTAATAGCGCCTGTCTCAACAGCCTTCTTATACATATTATAAATATAGGAGTACTTAAATGCGTGTGGGGAATTCATAAATGCAAGAGTATCGCGGTCAACCCACTGAGTCGTCTTGGTCTCATCATCCTTAATGGCGGGAAGATAATAAAATGCTGTGGTTGAAATGGCATTGCCCTTCTCTTTGCATACGCGGATACAATCAGAGATGATATCAGCTGTCACAAATGGAGAAGCACCGAAATGTACTAAGACGATGTCATCGTCGGCAATCTTTCCGTGCAAATGATTAATACCATTCATAACAGAAGTCTGGAAGGAATCTCCTCCCTCTGCAATCCAGCGAAGTTTGGTGAATCCATACTTCTTTTTCATCTCGTCCATATAAGGAATATATGACTTAATACATACGATCTCAATTGCATCAATCTCTGGGTGGTTCTGAAACGCTTCCACAGTATAGGAAAGCACAGGTCTTCCTAACACTTCGATAAACTGCTTGGGCACATCCGCCCCAACTCTAGATCCTACTCCACCCGCAAGAATCACTGCTATATTCATAAAAGTCCTCTTTTCTCTTTAAGTGTAACATATTCTTAAATATTTTTATTTAAATACGTCAATACCTAGTGAAATATCTTATACAGACGTTTGGATTTGATCTCTTCTAATTCTTCCTTCATATCCTCAATCTGTTTTGATTTATTCTCGTTATCTCCCTTGGCTTTCGCTAATTCTTGGTCTCGCTCTGCCAAATTCGCCTTCAGCTTATCAATGGAAGCGTTGAGCATGGCAATCTGACGTTCTAACCTCATGCTCTGCTCTTCTGCCTCCGCAGCTTTCTTCTGATAACGCTGGTCACTGTAGTTGATGTATTCGTTCAGTCTCGTCTCCTGCTCCATCAGTGAAATCTTGGTGAGTGGGAAGACAGTTCCGTATCCCTTGAAATCGCCCAACATCTCATCGTATGGTGTCTTCATCCTTGTGATCTCACTTCGCATGTTATGGCGGACCTGATTATAATCTAAGAACTCTAGGAAATGTCCAAATCGTTCTTGATGTCCCTCATAAATCCTCTCAAAGTCTGCATCTACGTAAAGATTTAGTATATCTATCGGATCATTGGTATCTGTCAAGGCTTTCGACTCCTCTAACTCTGGTCTGGAAACATAAGGAAGATTATGATAATCGGCAATCTCCTTGGCACCCTCATCATCTGTAATCAGAATGGCAGGCGTGCCTCCATGGATTGCCCCAATTGTCGCCTCTGGAACAGAACCAAAGTGAAAATCTCTGCTGCCAAGGAATGTAATCCAGGACTGCGAGTCTAATACTCCAACCATCTGAGCATTACGAATCAACGGGCTGGTAAAATGCAGCGGATAGTCTGCAGGCAATCCCTGTACAAAGTCTTCCGGATAATCTTTTCCCAGATAGAGATGTCGAAGCTCATAAATCTGAGAAGTTACATAGACCGATCTCTGATACTTTTTCGCCTCATTCCTTATATAGGTATATGTATCTTCATGCTGATCTGGATAGAAATCATAACTCACACGGGAAGTTCTGCGAAGAATCCCTGTCTTAAGTTTTGGAAGTTTATCTCCAGAATTGAACATAAACGGTGCTCCACAGATATCAATCTGATCACTGGAATAACCAAGACCCTGAAGATAGGTTGCAGTCGTCTCTCCCAGGACACCAACACTCTTGGAATGAGCTAAGATAGCGTCCACAAAGGCTTTTACCGCATGAGTGTATTCATCCTCCGGAAAGCCGACCCTCATTTCTGGATATTCCTCTACTTCCGGATATTCCTCTACTTCTGGATATTCCTCTGCTTGAGAAGCTTCAATCTGCTCAATCAACTTACCTTCCTCGAGGTGTTCCAACTCCTCGACTTCTTCGATATCATTTGCGATCTTCTCCGGCACAAAATCATGGTCCACTCCTAGACCTACTGCCAGGCAGGGTGCGTCTAACTTGTGGATAAGTTGGGTAAGCCAAGTCAGTTTATCCACATGCTTCGCACTTAACAAACCACCAGCTGGGATAACAAAAAGATCAAGATTCTTCCCCAGATCATCAAGTTCAGATTCTGAAAAATCGTCGCTCGTAGAAACTGTCTTTAACTCAGCATCTTTGGTCAATAATATCCTCGTAAGTGCCTGTCTCTCAGCCAGATTGGATACACGATTGTCTATCATATTGTTATTTAGAATTTCAGGAATGGTTACTTCTCTCCCGAATGGGAAGGAAGAATACATTAAGATTTTTCTCAAAGATATCAACCTCTTCTACTCTCACTTCAACTACTCTGATAATTATACAAGAAGATATGCCTTTTTTCAATCTATCCATCTCTATTGATATGGACATGCTGAAGTATCACCGACACTTAACTTGCAAGCCGAAAACAAGCATAACTGCCAATAGCAGTTCACTTGCATACCAATCGGACGGCAAAAAAAGAGGCTGACGCCTAGCGTCAACCTCACATTGATCATCATTATTAATCTGTCAAGAATCCTGAGTAGTTGCGTACGAGCATAGCGGATTCGATCTGCTTTACGGTCTCGAGTACTACACCAGTGATAATGATCAGTGATGTACCACCGAAGGATACGTTTGCTCCGAAATATCCATTGAAGAAGATTGGGATTACTGCAATGATACAGAGTCCAATCGCTCCGATAAAGATTACATAGTTAAGGATTTTTGTCAGATACTCAACTGTTGGCTTTCCTGGTCTGATGCCTGGAATAAAGCCTCCTGACTTCTTCATGTTGTTCGATATCTCCAGCGGATTGAACGTGATGGAGGTATAGAAATATGCAAAAAGTATCGTAAGTACCAGGTAGATTACTAATCCTATGGATCTCTCCGGATGTTCTGGATTACACCAGTTTGCCTCAGAGAGGGAATTGAGAATGACACCTGCTACTCCCTTAGGATTGGCTCCTATTAACTGTTTGATAACAATCGGGAACTGTAAGAGGGAAGAAGCAAAGATGATCGGGATAACATTGGCTGTGTTTACCTTGATAGGAAGCACGGAGCCCTGTCCGCCGACTGCAATTTTCCCTTGAATCTTTCTGGAATACTGTACTGGAATTCGTCTTTCTGCATCATTCAATAAAATGGTGAGAATAACTGTTCCAATAACAACAAACACGATAACCGCGATTGCAATAACCATAGTACCAATCTGTTTGCCCTGGATGAACTTCTGGTACAGTGAGTAGAAGTCTCCTGGCATACGGGATACGATATTAACTAACAAGATAATTGAAATACCATTTCCAATACCTTTGTCTGTGATCTGTTCTCCAAGCCACATAACGAAGATAGATCCAGCTGTGAGACAAATAATCATCTCAGTTATAATCAGTGGACCAGTCTTATCTAAAAGGCCTTGTCTGCTGAATCCCACTGCAAGACCTGCGGCTTCCATAACGGATAATCCTAATGTCACATATCTTGTAATGGTGTTCATCTTTTTACGGCCATCTTCACCATCTCGCTGCATCTCTTCTAATGCAGGAATCGCAATCGTTAACAGCTGAATGATGATGGATGCTGTGATGTACGGAGTTACATTAAGTGCAAACAAAGACATCTGCTCAAATGAGCCGCCTGTAAATGAATTCAGAAGATTAAAGGAATCTCCCAACAGTGAGTTTAAATACTCACTGATCTGCTTCGAATCGATTCCTGGAATCGGAAGCTGGGAGCCAAGTCTTGTGATTAACAGCACAAACAGTGTAAACAGGATTCTGTTTCTAATGTCTTTGACTTTCAGAGCATTTCTGAGAGTTTCAAGCATTAGATCACCTCTGCTTTTCCGCCTGCTGCTTCAATTTTAGCTACTGCACCTTTAGAGAATGCATTAACCTGTACAGTGAGTTTCTTAGTTAATTCGCCGTTTCCAAGGATCTTAACGCCATCGAAACGATTCTTTACTAAACCAGCCTCAACTAATGTATCAACTGTTACTACACTATCTGCGTCGAAACGCTCTAAGTCAGATACGTTTACGCCAATGATCTTCTTAGTATTGATGTTGGTGAAGCCCCTCTTAGGAAGTCTTCTGTA
>JAXJRI010000135.1:0-19888 GCA_036310685.1 Lachnospiraceae bacterium
ACCCACATCATACCACGACTACAGTGTCAAAACTCATCATCCCCCCGTAAGCTTGCTTACAGGTGGGGATGTGAGTTATTGATACTATATCCCTATCATGTATCTGCTGTTAGATAACTTTTGATATGTCATATATTATCATTATTGGATTATTTTGTCAATTAGATGTTTATTATTTTACGACAACATGAACAACCACTAGCGTTTCATTTTGCATGCTTGGTAGCAAGCTGAACTGCCATCGGCACTTCACTTGCACGCTAGGCCGAAAGAGGGACAGCTTCCGCTGCCCCTCAGAATCATTCTTATGATAACTATTCTTCTATGAATTCTTCTTATTTATCAGCTAACTCTGCATCCAAGCAAGCCAGTGCAAGTCCGGTTGCTACGGCATTACGTGGTCCCATGCAGCCTCTGATATTGCCTCGTCCGGCAACGATATCATACTTGGATAATGCATCCGTTACCTGAGTTGGAATCTCGAAGTCTAAGGCACTACCACCAACTAATACGACGAATGGGATATCTCTTGGATTACCAGTTGGGCTGACCGCAGTCAGTGCACGTACCGCATTGGTTACAAAGACTTTTCTCTTGGCGTTCTGACGAACTTCCTTAACCTTCTCAATATTATTAAGGCCATCTAATGGAACAAGCTCATCATGCTCTTTTACAAGTACTACTTTAGCGTAAACGGATGGATCTAATGGCTTCTTGAAGAACTTAACGGTACCATCTTCATGACGGATGTGGAATAAGCTCTCAACCACTGCTAGTGGATAAATCTTAACCTGCTCTGCCAACTCGAAGCTGTCAAGACCAAGCTCTGACCTGATCAACATCGTAACCATATCTCCAGCTCCTGCCAGATGGATTAATTTAACCTTTCCTGAACTATTAATAATAGAAGCATCGGTAGAACCAGCTCCCATATCTACGATGGCAAGTGGAGCCTGAGTACCTGGTGTTGTGAGGGCTCCCTTGATGGCCATATCGGCCTCAACGCCTCCAACTAATACTGGTACCTGTAATTTCTCAGACAGAGCATTCGCAATACGCTCCATCTGCAGACGGTCAGACTTAACCATAGCTGCAAGGCCTACGGCATTCTCCAATGAGAACTCATCAGCGATACCACCCTTAACCTTCTGTGGGTTAAAGGTATCTACGGCTAAGATATCCTGAATCTTGATGTCTCTCTTATGCTTACCGGTAAGGTTAGCCATAACTCGACGTACCTTATCTAGCATGTTACCTGCATTCGTTCCTGTCTCGCCCTGGATATCCTGGATATCCTCTACAGAGCTTACAGCCTGCATGATACGCTCTGCACCTTCATCGACATCGATGTCAACTTCCTTCTTGGCTCCGACAACAGAGATGGTTCCAGCCTTGACGCTTCTCTCCTCAACATCGCCAGCTGGCGTCTGCATCACAACTGCAGATCTAGTTCCGATGATAGAACGAGCGATTGGAACGACTCTCTTGGTCTCTTCACTAGTCAGATTGAATACGGTAGCAATACCATATGGGTTTGATAAGGCAGAGATTACTCTTCCTACTTTGGCTACCTCAATGGCACACTTCACACCGGTTGGTACCTTATCAATCTGAGATACCTCATCGATGATTGGTACATTGACATTGAGACGATTCTCCAACAGAGTTGCCATATCAGCCTGAGCAATGACACCTTTTACGTGAATCTTCTCTTTGACATTGTTAATCATGTCAGCTGCTTCATCTAATTCATATTTATCCGGCACGATGACAATAACATCCTGCTCTTTGACTAATTTACCTAATTCATTGACCAGGACTGAGGTACCAACTCCGATTCCTACTCCTCCTGGTGTTACTGGATTGTGTCCAATCACCGCTGCCTCTGTGATGACAGTCTCAGAAATCGTCTCCATCGCCACGTCACCGATAACCGGTGCGGCCTCATTGATACGAATCTCAGAGAGATCACTATACTCAAGTCCTGCACTCTCTAATGCGGAACTTAAAGAATTGAACACACCATTAATATTCTGAAGGGTACCCTTGATTCCTGTCGTTGGTCCGATTCCACTCGCGAGGAACTCGATCTCACCGTTGTCAATCTTGGCGAGTGCTACCTCCGTAGAAGCATTACCAATATCTACACCTGCAACATACCTCATGATTCCCGTCCTTTCTCATCTATCATCTAACTTAGTAACTGCACTGTCTCTACAAAGCCCCGTTGCCAGACAAGATTTGTCTTCCGCTAAGTATACAGTGCTCCTTCGATGAATTCTCACTTCTTTGTGAAATCTGCCCATAGAAGGGCAGACTCCACTTCACAAGTAGAACTGTTTTTACTAAATTATAACATCGAAATCTTTGTGTTTCAAATATAACCAAACATACTTTATTGATAATCTGAGGCAATTATTTCACCCGTTCCCACGATTAATTTAAGGAAATGATACTATTTTGCACGAGCTTACTCTTACGGATATCATTTCTTTGTATAGAAACGATAACCGACTCTTAGTTTCTCCACTTGACAAGCACTTTTATATTGATTATAGTAAAGCAATGTGCATATCGCACGTTAAGAATAAACGGACGGTTCCATATTTTTTCGAGGATGAACCGCTATTATGATAAAAGAACCAATTAATAAGTAGAAAGGACAAGTAACAACATGAGAAGATCAATTGGAAAAATTTCTGCTATGCTGTTTGCCGGTGTCGTAATGGCAGGAATGAGCACTGGTGTCAGCGCTGCTGTTGCTCCTGGTTTCACAGGTGTCAGCGATTTACAGTATTATGAGAATGGTCAGCCATCTAACAAGTCTGGCTGGGTTACCTATGGCAAGAATCATTACTATTTAAACAATGGCCGCGCCGTGACAGGATGGTACACTCTTCCTAGCTTCGCTGGCGGAAAGAAAACATACCGTTATTATTTTGGAAAGAAAGGTAATGTCAGCACAGACCTTTACAGAACATTCGGTACAACATGGATGAAGAAGAAGTTAAAGGTATATGTTAACCTTACCACTCATAACATCAACCTGATGGCTTACAACAAGCAGGCTAAGAAGTACAACATCCCTGTAAGAGCATGGGTTTGCTCCACAGCTCGTGATGGACACAGCACACGTGTTGGTAACTACCATCTGTCCAGAAGCTCTGCTTCTTCCTGGTTCATCTACAAGAGAAGCAATCCACATCACTACTATCAGTACAAGGTTAAGATCCATGGTACTAACATGCTCTTCCATTCTGAGATGTACCGTGGAACAAGCAAGAAGAAGCTCCTTGCCTACACATACAACGGTTTAGGAACCAACCAGTCCACAAGATGTATCAGACAGCAGTGTGGTAACGCTTATCTCCTCTATCGTACTGCTAAAGTGAATAAGCACTCTATCCCTGTTAAGATCTATCGTTCCTCAGACAAGGGAGCTTTCGGAGTTAGAACAATTCAGAACTCCGGCGGAAAGATCTCTAGAAAGCAGAGATGGGATCCAACAGATCCAAAATTCAAGAACAGAAAAGGATCCAAATGGAAAGAGATGTAATTCCATTTGAATCCTATAAGTAGATTGAACAAGACCAGCTTCCACGGAAACTGGTCTTGTTTAATTTTAATTCAATTTTTAAAAGTATACTAATTCTTCGTCTGGCTTCTCTGCTGTCTCGATTCTTGTAGCATAGAGTACTGGACCTTCTTCTTTGTATTCGTCGTTGTACTCAATCTTAATCTGCGCTGTCAGATCTGCCCACATACGGTTCTCGACCTTCTTAACAGTGGAAGATTTGGCATGATTGAGATGGCACATGTATCCTAAGAACTGGATATCATCAGCACAGCATGTCATGGCATGCCTTCCTGGTACGAAGCATCCTTTCGGCATCTTTGGTGCCTTAAAGATGCGGACTTTCATATGAATGGTCTTTCCATCATATAGCTGTGGTCTCTCCATAGCATCGATGAACCAGATACCATACTCATCGTCCTGAAGAGTGATCTCATCTCCATCGATATCGAATGGTACGGAATCATCCTCTTCCCCAAGGTCCTCGCTGGACTCAAAGCCTACCTGTACCTGACGGTTGATCGCCTTGATACTACGACGATACTTAGCACGTGGTGTATCCTTGGTACAGCGGTTGATGATAACCAGCTCTGCAAGTTTATACATCTCAACTGCGATTGACTTCATGTTGTTCATGTAAAGGTCAAAAGTAGTAGCATCTACTGTCATGATCGTCTGGAATAAAGTAAGTGGTGTGTTTTCCATCGCTGCTAACAGGTTAGCTACCGGCCACATACCGTTATACTCGATTAAGATACGCTCTGGATCATAGTGTGTGATGAGACGGATAATCAGATCCCTATTAAAATCTTCCTGATCCTCAACATTGACTAAGGTTGTATTCGTCTCCTCGAGGAGTTTCTCATCATACTCTTCCTCACCTTCCTCACAGGCAATCAGTAAGGTTCTCTCCCCACTATTGAAGTAATCCTGATCTAAGGTGTCCTGGATAAAGCTAGTCTTTCCACTCTCTAAGAATCCTAAAAAGGCGTATACTGGGATTTCTAAATCCGACTTTCCTGGCATAGATTATCTCCTTTTATAATTATGCTGATATGGGTATCATAAGTGACTGCGGATTATTCCGTCGTTTTGCGACTTCGTTGGTCCTGCAGTCATTATAGTGCGAATAACTCTTTTAACTTATCTTCTTTTAACTCTGATCCGATAACACAGATTCTTCCTGTGTACTCTGCTGATCCGTAACGAACATCCTCTTCACCTGGAACTAAGTCAAAGTGGATCCATCTTCCATCCTCTGCAGGGACGATACCCTTAGCACGTAAGATGATTCCGTATGGATTATCTTCCTCTACCGCAAGCTTCTCTAAGATGCTCTTGATCTCATCCTCAGTGAACTTCTTAGGTGACTCCTGTCCCCAGCTTGTGAAGATCTCATCGGCATCATGTCCGTGATGGTGATGATGGTGCTCATGATCATGGTCATGCTCTTCGTGGTCGTGATCATGATGGTGGTCGTGCTCTTCGTGGTCATGGTCATGATGGTGGTCATGCTCTTCGTGGTCGTGATCGTGATGCTCATGCTCGTGATCATGATGATGCTCGTGGTCGTGGTCATGATCATGGTGATGATGATGTTCAGACTCTGGTGCCTCTGCCGCTGCCTTTAAGAGCTCCTCCTCGAAGTCGTTCTTGCCCTCGATTACCTCAAGAAGTTGCTTTCCATCTAACTCATCCCAAGGTGTTGTAACAACAGGGGACTTGTCGTTTAAGCCTCTGATCAGCTCTAATGTCTTCTCTAATTTCTCAGGCTTTGTATCCTGAGTTCTGCTTAAGATGATGGCAGATGCATACTCTACCTGGTTCTTGTAGAACTCTCCAAAGTTCTTTAAATACATCTTAGCACGCTTTGCGTCACAGACTGCGATATAGCTGTCAAGTACAACGTTCTCATCGTCTACGACCTTCTGAACAGCCTTGATAACGTCAGAAAGCTTACCAACTCCACTTGGCTCGATGATGATACGGTCAGGCTGATACTGATCCAATACATCATGAAGGGCTGTCTTAAAATCTCCTACTAAAGAGCAGCAGATACATCCGGAGTTCATCTCATTAACCTGGATTCCTGAATCCTTCATGAATCCACCATCAATACCAATCTCACCGAACTCATTCTCAATAAGGACAACCTTCTGTCCTTTGAGTGCTTCCGCTACTAACTTCTTAATCAGGGTTGTCTTTCCGGCTCCAAGGAAACCGGAGATGATATCTATCTTTGTCATAATTATTATCCTTTCTTGTAGGTAAAATATTATCAAATTCGGACTGATTAAGTATTATAGTACGAATCCAACTAAATTGCAAGCAATATGCAAAAGGTTTGCAAATCTATTCTTTACAATTTGCGACTTAAGTGTCAAAACCCATCGTAGCCGCATTGTGCTTCTGCTCCTTACCTTGCCTCATTTTACTCATAAGGAGCAGAAGCGCAGGGCGAAGCCGTAGGATACGATGGGAACCAGTTTATGTTCCGCATCCCCATTCATAGACCTATCGGAACATTTTATAGGTCTTCAATCTGCCAGTCGATCGGTTTGATCTTATGGAATTCCAGGAATTCGTTGGCCTGGCTGAAGTGGTGGCATCCAAAGAAGCCCCGATACGCTGACAGTGGGGACGGATGTGGTGCCTCAAGAATCAAGTGGTTGGGATTGGTCAGCATAGCTTTCTTCTTTCTTGCCGGGGCTCCCCAGAGCATGAAGACGATCGGGCGGTCCTGATTGTTCAGTACCCGGATAGCTGCATCGGTGAATTCTTCCCAGCCGATCCCCTTGTGGGAGTTTGGCTGATGAGCCCTTACGGTGAGGACTGTATTTAATAGAAGAACTCCCTGCGCAGCCCACTTGACCAGATAGCCATTGTTGGGGATATAGCATCCTAAGTCATCGTGAAGTTCCTTATAGATATTGACCAGTGATGGCGGGATATCGGTTCCCGGCTGAACGGAAAAACAGAGACCATGTGCCTGTCCTTCTCCGTGGTATGGGTCTTGTCCTAAGATGACCACTTTGACATCCTTTAACGGGGTCAGATGAAAGGCGTTGAAGATATCATTGGCTGGCGGGAAGACTTTCTGAGTCTTGTATTCTTTGACAACAGTCCTATACAAATCTCTATAATATGGTTTCTTATATTCCTCTTTCAGGGCCTCTGCCCAATCATTATTAATCGCGCTCATTTCTTTCTCCTATAAACACAAGAAAGGCCGCTAAGTCAGTAGCTCTTCTCTGACTGGCGACCTTATCATTCTTAATATTATACACGAAGTGTGTGTCTAGCACTGGCTCCTTCTCCGAACTCCAGGCTGTCTGCTTCCTTCTTCGCAACCTCCCACGGAAGTACATCGACTGGCTCTTTTAAGAATGAGAGCAGTTCCGCGATTCCCTCTCCAGTGTAGGCACTTGTGTAGAAGATCTTCTTACATCCTGCAATTCTCAGCCACTGTGCTGCCATCTCTTTGTTCGCAGCCCAGTGATCACACTTGGTGACCACTCCGACAACTTCACGGTTGCTGACGGAAGTGACATTCGGCGGATACAGGGAGAATGGCTCGGTAGCGCTCATGAGCAGTCCAATGACGTCTGCCTCGCATCCATATACCGCCAGGGCTCCGGAGAGCTCCTTGGTCTCGGCGTACTCACCAGGCGTATCGATGATAACATCATAGTGGTTGACATACTGTGTCTTATGATACTTAATCTTCTCACCCTTCATCGCCTGCATGATCGTCGTCTTGCCAGACTCGCTTCGCCCTAAGAACATGATCTTTCGCATCTACATCACCTACCCAAATCTTACCGATCTATCGTTCTTACCAAGTATCTTAATTACTTCTTAGTAACAGGACATGTAGCATATCCTAAGGTATCTCTGAAGTACTGGATGACAGCCTTAACTGCAGATTCTACTGCAGAAATTCTTCCGGTGATGATCAGGGTACCTGAGAAACGGTCTACGAATCCAAGATAGACATCTCCACTCTTGATCGCGATATCCGCACCGATAACAGCGGACTCACTCGGAGTTACTGTGATGATACCAATTGCAGAACGCTCGAAATCGATATCAGGATTCAGTCCCAGTTTACGGTATACGATAGGCTTAGGACTTGTAATGACGTGTGCTAATGTGATCTGCCTTCCAGGTACGGTCTCCTGGATAATTCTCAATCTACCTTCCGTATCTTTTGGTAATAAATCTGCAATATCCATATCTTACACTCCTTTATTCGTATTTGGGGTATGCGAAGAGAGCATCCCCACTAATATCCAATAGTCTATCCAAATTATAGCATAGAAAGTGGGCAATCTTCTATAAAAAAATTGGACAATCCATGCTATTCTTTGGCAATTTTTCGTGATATTTTACAAGAAAATACTCAATAATCTCTTATCTTGTATCAATATACCTTATCGGGATCCTGCTGGTCCTCCCCTGTCTTATTGGCCTGAGCCGGGTCGACATAGAAGAAATTATCAAGCCGCTCATCCTTGCCGAAAAGGTCATTGTATTCGAGCATATTATACTGTTGGAGCATCTTATAATATGGTGATTTCTTGTCCTTGGTATCGTAAAAGTTTCCGTCTTTGTCCCAGTATCCGTAAGCATTGATGGCTGGAATCTGGCTTCTAAGATTAGTCAGGAATTCCTGATATCGGCTCTTCTTGATTCCGGCTACCTCTGCTAAGTAGGTGGACAGATAATTGTTGCTGGTCCTCTCGACATTGGTGGCTCCAATATCGTAGTTTGCCCAGATGACAAACGGAATCTTGTAGAGCTTCTCCAGATTTTCTCCATCCAAGGTGCTGATGTCTGTCTGCATAAGCTCGGAGTAGAACTCTTCATCTAAGTCTGGCTGGTGGTCTCCGAAGAAGAGGAGCACCGTCGGATCCTTCTGCTCTTTAAAATAGTTGACCAGATCCTTTAAGGCATTGTCACTCATCTTAATCATGTTGAGATACTCTTCTGCCTCTGGATTCTGCAGATTGAAGTTTTGGATTTGTACATCGTCGCCAGTCTCGTAGGTAGATCCATCATAACTTCCATGGTTCTGCATGGTCACATTAAAAAGATAGAAAGGCGCATCACTTTCTTTTTTGGACTCCTCATATAGGTTGATGATCTTCTTGTAGTCTTCCTCGTCGGTGATATGGTAATTGACCGTCTCTGTGAAGACTGAGAAATCATCTGAGGTCAGGAACTTATCGAATCCCATCAGTGGATAGACCTTATAGCGGCTGTATCCTGTGTTGTAGAAAGGATGCAGGGCAAGTCCCTGTGGATATCCCTGAGCCTTCAAGTTAGCCGTAAGACCTGGTACCGGGTCTCGTAAGAAGAGCTGATATGGAACCGAGTTGTCCGGCAGAAAGGCCATCGAATTGCCTGTCAGAAATTCAAACTCTGAGTTGGCTGTGTTGCCTCCAAAAACGCTGGAATAGGTGTATCCCTTGACCACATTTTTTTTGAGGCTTCGGAAGAATGGCATGTAGTCTTCCGACACTTCTAAGTTTCCATCTTGACTTAAATCAGCAAATGATTCGTTCATAATGCAGATGATGTTTGGTTTCTTGTTCTTAACCGCCTCAGGGGTCGGAATGACTCCGCTGCCCTGGCCATTGTCCTGATCACTAACCTGATTATTATATTGCTGCTCACTGATCTTCTTAACCGCTGCCGTGCTGTACCCTTCCGGCTCTCTCACATGAAGATAGCCAAATGTTCTCACCGTTGTCAGCAGGGTTCCGTAATAGCGGTACTTATTCTGCGGACGGTATACACGGAAGTCCACCCCGATATTCTCCAAGTAGTCACTGTAGACATAGACATTGACAAATCCTGCGCACATAGCGACGCAGATTACCAGATAAGCCAGCCTTCCCTTCCAGCGAAAGAGCTTGATCTTATCTAACTTTAGAAGCAGAGCTACCATCACCAGCGCCAGCAGAAAGAACTCTGCTGTCGGAACATTTAATTCTGGCTTGTAGGTGTTGGCTACCAAGGCCGCCGTCTTAAAGGAGTAAATGTCTGAAGCGATGAAGGACATGCTTCGAAAGAGGGTCAGCTCCCAGTTGGCAATGCCAAAAAACGCTGTAATTAGAATCATGACAATGGAGGTATACTTGACATTGTTGATGATTAAAAGTAACAGCAGATAGATGACATAATAGATTGCCAAATCTAATGCCAGATAGAGGAGTGGAATCTGAAAGATTGGCAGCCAGAACTGCTTATTATTAAAGCACTCCAGCCAGAAGAAGCAGGCTAGAGGCATGCCTAGACCCACAATCCAGGTCAGTATCTTATTGACCTTAGGCTTTAAATCGATCGGCTTGATCGTCAAAAAGAAGAGAACAAGCCACAGTCCACCGCATATGATAATAGAGTCCGCATAGAATCTCATGGATATCGACGCGGCGGTCGGGTCGTAATAGAGGTCCGGATGAGTCAAAAAGACACCAATCAGCAGAAGCTCTAAGAAGATGATAAAGTTGCGGACAGACTTCTTCGTCAGCCACCTCTTAAAACCTTCCTGGCCATCTTTCTTCCCACGCAGCTTTTTTCCACGTTGTTTCTCCGCATGCTGCTTTTTGCCATGCAGTTTTTTCTCTTGCTGTTTTATCGCCTGCTGTTTTTCCCCATGCTGCTTTTTTCCACGCTGTTTCTCCGCATGCTGTCTTTTTCCATCCTGTTTCCCCTCGTGCTGCTTTTTGCCATGCTGCGTTCTTTTTTCAATTGTCTCTTGTTCTTCGATAATTTTCTTACACATCATTTACTCTTAATTTACAATCTCTCGGTGAAAAAATCCCTGTCCGCTTATGAGCAGACAGGGACTGAAATACTGATATCTAGTCCAGAATCTCGTGTAAGATCTTGTTGACCATTCCTGGGTCTGCTTTACCCTTCATGGCACGCATCGTCTGACCAACGAAGAAGCCGATGGCTTTCTTCTTACCTGCCTTGTAATCCTCGACAGATTTTGGATTGTTGGCCACGATCTCCTCGATGACTTTTCTCAAAGCACCCTCGTCGTTGACGGTCTTTAAACCGTTCTCCTCGACGAACTTAGCTGGGTCGACATCTTCCTTGAAGATTGCCTCGAATACCTTTCTGGCAACCTTACGGTTGATCTCGTTCTTCTTGATCATTGTGATCATGGCTACCAGATGCTCTGGGGAGAAGGTGATCTGAGAAGGATCCATCTCATTCTCCTTGAGGAGTCTCATGAGCTCACCCATAATCCAGTTGGATACTTCCTTAGGCTCTGCACCTAAGTCAACACATTTCTCAAAGAGATCGGTCAGCTTCTTATCATCGGTGATGATCTGAGCGTCATACTCCGGAAGTCCAAACTCAGACTGATATCTCTCAATCTTCTCATCACGGAACTCTGGCTGACGGCTCTTGATTTCTGCAAGCCACTCATCAGAGATGACGATTGGAACCAAGTCTGGCTCTGGGAAATAACGGTAATCCTGAGCATCCTCTTTGGATCTCATAGGATAAGAGTACTCCTGATCATCATCCCATCTTCTGGTCTCCTGGATAACCTTTCCACCATCCTCGATGACATCGATCTGACGCTCTCTCTCGTACTCGATTGCTCTCTCGATGGCAGAGAAGGAGTTAAGGTTCTTCATCTCGGTACGAGTTCCGAACTCCTCGGCTCCGTACTCACGGACAGATAAGTTGACGTCCGCTCTCATGGAACCTTCCTGAAGCTTACAGTCAGATGCACCTAAGTACTGGATGATCATACGAAGCTTCTCAAGGTAAGCGATAACCTCCTCGGAGGAACGCATATCTGGCTCGGATACGATCTCAATTAATGGAACACCAGAACGGTTGAAGTCTACCAGAGAGCTTCCGGTTGCTGGGTCATGAACTAACTTACCAGCATCCTCCTCCATATGAATCTCGTGAATTCCGACGCTCTTCTTCTTGCCGTCAACCGTAATGTCTACATGGCCGTTACGGCAGATTGGCAGATAGAGCTGGGAGATCTGGTAGTTCTGTGGGTTATCTGGGTAGAAATAATTTTTACGGTCGAACTTGCAGTACTGAGTGATATCACAGTTAGTTGCAAGACCTACCGCTGCCGCATATTCTCTACGACTTTCTTATTTAACACTGGGAGAGATCCCGGCATACCGGTGCAGACCGGACATGTGTGTGTATTAGGCTCTCCGCCAAACGCTGTGGAACATCCACAGAAGATCTTTGTCCTTGTTGCAAGCTCTACATGGACCTCGAGTCCGATGACTGTCTCATACTGTCTGCTCATGCTCTCTCCTCCTTCTCGCTCCATCCGGCGAACTTACTGTTCTGCTCATAAGTGTAGGCTGCCTTAATAATGTTCTTCTCCTTAAAGCAGTCACCAATCAGCTGAAGTCCGATTGGGAGTCCCTTGGAATCCATACCACATGGAACTGTGATACCTGGAAGTCCTGCTAAGTTGACAGAAATAGTATAGATATCTCCAAGATACATCTTCAGTGGATCGCTTAAGCTCTCCCCAATCTTTGGAGCTGTAGTTGGAGCTGCCGGTCCTAAGATGACATCATACTGAGCAAATGCTTTGTCAAATGCCTGTTTGATCAGGGCTTTGGTTCTTAATGCTTTTAAGTAGTAAGCGTCATAGTAACCGGAACTTAAGACGAAGGAACCAAGCATGATTCTTCTCTTAACCTCAGCTCCAAATCCTTCGGATCTGGTACGCTTATACATGTTGTGAAGTCCATGATACTCCGGTGCACGGTAACCGTACTTGACACCATCGAATCTGGCTAAGTTGGAACTTGCCTCAGCACAGGCGATAACATAATAAGCTGGGATTGCATATTTTACTAAGCTTAAGTCAAACTGTTCTACGATAGCACCCTGGTCTTCTAAGACCTTGGCTGCCTTTAAGATGGCATCCTTAACCTCTGGGTCAAGGCCCTCTCCTAAGTAATCCTTAGGAATACCGATCTTCATACCCTTAACATCATTGACAAGAGCGGAAGTGAAATCATAATCCTCTCTCTCTACCGAAGTAGAGTCCTTCTTATCATGACTTGCAATGACCTCTAAGATGGTTGCTGCGTCAGTAACATCCTTAGCGAGCGGTCCAATCTGGTCTAAAGAAGAGCCGTAAGCGATCAGACCATAACGGGAAACGGTACCATAAGTAGGTTTCATACCAACAACGCCGCAATAAGATGCTGGCTGACGAATCGATCCACCAGTATCAGATCCTAAGGCATAAGAAATCTCACAGCCTGCAACAGCCGCTGCAGATCCACCTGAGGATCCTCCTGGAACATGGTCAGTATCCCATGGATTCTTCGTTGGTCCATACCAGGATGTCTCTGTTGTAGATCCCATGGCGAACTCGTCCATGTTCGTTTTTCCAATGATCACTGCTCCTGCCTTCTTTAAATTAAGAACTGCCTCAGAACTGAAGGTTGGAACGAAATTAGATAAGATCTTAGAAGAACATGTAGTGAGAGTTCCCTCAGTACACATGTTATCCTTGATGGCTACGGGAACACCAGCAAGTGGTCCGGTAAGCTCTCCGGCATCAATCTTCTTCTGAACTTCTTCTGCTTCCTTTAATACTTTCTCTTTCTCCTCGACGGTCACGAATGCGTGGAACTGATCTTCCTTCGCCTCGATCTCTGTCAATGCAGCCTGTGCTGCCTCAACGACAGAAACCTCGCCCGCCTTAATCTTCTTCCCCAGCGTTACCGCTGTATCATTCATAAGACCCATGTGTCTTCCTCCTAATCGTATACTCTAGTCAAACGTCTTCGGTACGACAAACGCCTGCTTCTTCTCTTCCGGCGCGTTCTTTAAGATCTTCTCATGCTCATCGCCGTTCGTCACTACGTCCTCACGGAATACGTTCTTGACTGGGAATACATGACTCATCGGCTCAACACCGCTGGTATCTAATTCATTCAGCGTATCAATATAGTCGAGCATCTCGGCCATATCCTTCTTCGCTGCCTCCTTCTCCTCATCATTAAGCTCAAGCTTTGCGAGAATGCCAACGTACTCAATCGTCTCATCTGAGATTACATTTGCCATATTAATTCTCTCCTGTCTCTCTTATTACTCTATTAGGTCAGATTATTCTATCAAACCAGATTATACTTTCCAATCAGATCACTTTCTAATCGAAAAATGTGGGTGTCAAAAATGACTGCGGATTGTTCTGATCGAAGAAATATCCGACTCTGTTACTCTTGGAAAAGCCCTGTATTGTTGTGCATTGCATACAATTCGATCAATAATTAGACTTAACGAACATACCTTTTAATTTAGCATATTTACATAGAATTGTGAAGACTGAGTGAAGAAATCCTTTCTATATTAATGGCTTCCTCCGGCTCCGCCGAATCCATCACTTCCGCCCATGTCGCTGCCAAAGTCATCGTTGTCATGGTCATGTTCAATCTTGGTTCTAGTGATGTGGCTAGTGATGTAGATGTCCTGTTTCCGAAGGAGGTTCACGCCGCCATCTGGGACGTAGGTTCCCTGCACAGTCGTGTCTTGTCCGACATTGTTCCTAAGTTCTCTCACCATAAAGAGGATGGCAATGACAAGGCCGATGCCAAGGAACCAGATTGGGTTTACATGGAAATTGAAGAGGTTTCCGCCATTCCCTTTCTGTCCGATCAGTCTGACGCCTAGCTTGTATGCCATATAAGGGTCCTTATTGACTCTCTTGTTGATCTTATTCACGATATATTTTGCGGTATGATCATCGATGGTCTCCTTGGCTTTGCCTCTTGTACACATCCAAGTAAGTCCCGTCGACCAGTTATCCACATAAAGAACACCGTCTCCACCAGCTTTGTTCCATCCATACTGTCCATCGAGATAAGTCTGCTGAGCAAAGTCTCTCATAGACTCATAGTCATCTAAAGAATCGTCACGGATGGTCATAATGACGATATCTAATCCTGTCTTCTGCTGATAAACCTTGATATCCTGCTCCAGCATAGACTCTTCTCTTGCATCAAGAACTTCCGCCTGGTCAATTACTCTTTCTGTCTGTGCTTTCTGGTTACTTCTTCTTGTCCGATTGATTCTCTTAAAAGAGATGGTAAATCCGAGGATTCCAAAGATCAGTCCCAATACAAAGAGACCAATCAGGAACTTTACAAATCCTTTCTTTGCCATTTATAACACCTCCAGTAGATAGAAGAGCATGTTTAGGAAGAAGCTGATTCCAGCAAAAAGGCCAATGGTGTACCCCAATAACTTAGCCTTACTGATTGGAGCAGCTCCTGCGATCTTTCCAGTCTGCCCATTTACAAAGAAATCATAGTTCTTGCCCTGATAACGGTAGATATAACGATAAACTGGAAGAAATGCATAGGCTTCCTTTTGAATCTGATTGTCTCTCTCATTCACTCTCGGCTGAACGGAGGCATAGCCTGCATTGTAGTCTGCCAGATATCCGTCGGTGAATCGGTCAGTCTTAGCCTTCACACGAGAGATCAGAGCATCCCTGTCCTCATCGTGAATATTAGACAGGAAACCAGAGAAGTAATTAGGCTGAAAGTCTGATAAATCCTGATATTGATATGGCTCCATGTAATCCATCATCTGGTCTGGCATATCTTTGGAAGCATCTTCCGGAACTTTGTCATACTCGACATCGAATTCTCGAATCAGTTCAAAGATCTTGGTCTCAGTGTACTCATACTCTCCATCTGACCAGGTATTCACCGTCTCGCCCTGTCCCTGAAAGTTGACATGACTCTTTAAGTCAAACAAAGTATACGGCACATAGATACCTTCCATATGTTCTAAACTGGAAGTTGAAAGGAAATCACTCGGAAGAAAAAGTCTCCCATGAAACTGATCCCTCAACTGCTCCATAGCGTCCATCTTACTAATCTTAAAAGGCAGCAGATAATCCGGTTTGTTCGGTCCTTCTAAGCGGTCCTCAAAAATCAGGTACGTTCCGCAATAAGGGCACTTGCCCGACAGTTCAATCTTGGTCGGTTCTAACTGTGCACCACAGTTATTACAGATGTACTCCTTCTCCTGTGGGATTAGCTCCCCGGTCTCCTCATTCCCACAGCTGGAGCACACCATCTTCTTCCGCTTCGGATCATAGACAACATTGCCCCCACAACTCTTACATCGATAAAACATGCATTGCCTCCTCTCCTCATTCCCCATCTCATTAGGGACATTGATTTCAAAAAAATTACTCTATGATGTGGTTATCAAAAGTGACTACGAATTGTTCCCTCCCCTTGCGACTCCGCTAGTTCTTCCCTTCTATTCCTAACTCTATTTTTACATAATTTGACTGGAATGTCAATCTTATACCTGCGTGTGAGTTTCTTTGTATACAGAGCATACAGAGATCTAGGATATTTAAAGCTCGGTAAAACAAATTGAAGTGCTACTTGCGATTCATTTTTACATGCATGGCAAAAACAAGCTGAACACCCACTGGCAGTTCATTTTGGATGCTAAGGTAAAGAAAAAAGAGGCTATCGTTATTGCGACAACCTCTCTTGTGCTTTAGACTTATGGTCTAAATATTATTTTTTTAACTTCTCAGCGGCTTTCATAGCAGCAATGATGGTACGTACTACTACTTCAACCTCATCCTCTGTTGGCTCGTCTTCATCAACGCTTAATGCTGCTGTAATGATAGACATCTTGTATACTTCGTCTGCATTACATCCACGGCTTAAGTCATTGATTGGAGCGTTCAGTCCCTGAAGAACTGGTCCGACTGCCTCATATCCACCTAATCTAGCTGCGATCTTGTAACCGATGTTAGCAGCGTTGATGTCAGGGAAGATAAAGGTGTTAGCCTGTCCAGCTACAGGTGAGCCTGGGCATTTAACCTCTGCTACTTCTGGTGCTACAGAAGCATCGAACTGGATCTCACCCTCCACTGCAAGATCTGGTGCTGCTTCTCTTAACTTCTTAGTTGCGTTGGCTACCTTAGTTACAGATGGTCCCTTACCGGATCCAAGTGTAGAGTAAGATAACATAGCGATCTTAGGATCGATTCCGAAGACCTTAGCAGTCTTAGCAGACTCGATAGCGATCTCAACTAAGTCGTCCTCTGAAGGATCGATGTTGATCGCACAATCGCCCATTGCAAGTCTCTGATCACCTTTAACCATGATGAAGCAGGAACTTACGATGTTGTTGCCTGGTTTTGTCTTAATCAGCTGTAATGCAGGACGTACAGTATCAGCTGTAGAGTAAGTTGCTCCACCTAACAGGCAGTCAGCTTTCCCCATCTTAACAAGCATAGTACCAAAGTAGTTGCTCTTCTCGAGAGCTTTTCTAACTTTCTCCTCAGTCATCTTGCCCTTGCGCAGTTTCACCATCTCCTGCACCATAGGATCAATCTCAGGATAAGTCAGAGGGTCGATGATCTCGCACTTGGAGATGTCAAAACCGCCCTTCTCAGCTGCGGCCTTTACCTCATCGACGTTACCCAGCAGAATTACATTTAAAATCCCCTCCTGGGTTACTTTGGTAGCTGCGTCGAGAATTCTCTTATCGGTACCTTCTGTATACACGATAGTACGAGGATTCTTCTTCAATGTTTCTATCATCTTAGTTAACATTGCACACAAACCTCCCCAATATTGTTATATTAATATTTTAATACGCCCAAAAGCACTTTGCAATGTGACCTTAAGATAAAATATTGCTATCATTGCGAAACTATCGAGTGTCGATTTTATGCGAAATTGCAAAATACCACATATTTACTCTCTCGGCGACAACTTTCGGAAATCATCGTAATTTTTGCGTAAATTTACATTTGTCGGGATAGGTGTTCTCTCAAGACGTCAACAAAATGGACAGCCACTGGCAGTTGACTTGCATGCTAGGCAAAAAAGGGAAGAGCCTGTCTGACTCTTCCCCAAAGGTGTATCTTTATGAATTTTTAAGCAAATGTCTTGCCTGTAAGGAATGTGAATGAATATCCTTCTGCAATGAATGCTAAGCTAGCAGTCTACTCCTGTCCTGCTTCCTCTTCCTCCATCTCTTCTGGATTCTCAGTGAAGATAGAGTAAGCGATGTTGGTGGAGTGGTCAGCCATACGCTCCAGTCCGATAACGATATCGTTGTAGATGATACCAGTCTCGACAGCGATCTCTCCTCTGGAGACACGTTTGACCTGCTTCTTCTGAAGCTTATTATCCAATGCATCGATCTCATTTTCTTCTTCAATGATCAGCTGGACATCTCTCTTATCCTGAGTGATGAACATAGTAAGAGCATCCTCATAGAGCTTCATAACCTTCTGATGCATATCCTTGATCTCGTTGTTACCCTTCTCGGTAAAGACGTCATTATGTTTAATCTTCTTCTCAGCGTCCTCCACGAAGTTCATGGCATGGTCACCGATACGCTCGATATCGTTAACTACATGGAAGAGGGAACCGATCCGGTCGGAATCCTGCAGCGGAAGCTCAATCTTGTTAACCTTTACTAAGTAATTAGTAATCTCATTACTCAGGTAGTCAAGCACTTCCTCTCTTCTCTTAACGTTATCAATCGCATCCAGATCGTCCTCTAAGAGCGCCTTGATGGCATCATTCATATTAGCCTGGGCGATGCGGGCCATACGTAAGATCTCCTCTGTGATCTCAACAACAGCTGTTGCAGACTGGAACTTCTTGGTACGTCCGATGTACTGAAGATGCTTGCCTGTAATCTGCTCCTCCTCGGACTCCTGCACTGGGACATCCTTGATCAGGACTCTGGAGAGCTTTAAGAACTGACTGGACAGCGGTAAGAATATGATCGTCTGGAAAGTCTTAAAGATAGTATCTGCGTTAGCTACAAATCGTTTGTAATTATCCGCTCCGCTAACTCCAGCGATCATACTGATAATCTGGTCCTTAAAGAAGAAGAGGATAATGGAGATGACAATCATACCGAAGACGTTGAACATCACATGGACCGCTGCGGTACGTTTGGCATCTGCATTGGTATTAAATGCACTGGTAACGGCTGGCATACAGGAACCAATGTTAGCTCCTAAGATGAAGTAGAGACAGGATCCAAGTCCTACCAGTCCTACGTCTGCCAGTAATACCAGAACGGAAATAGTTACAGAAGAACTCTGAGTAATCAGAGTGAATATAAGTCCAATCAGAAGTGCCACAAATGGGTTCTTCATATAGGAGAAAATGTGCATAATGACTGGATACTGCTGGATGGAATCGAAGGCTCCTGTCATAAAGTTGATTCCTAAGAACAGGGCACCGAATCCGAAGAGGATCTCTGCTACTTTTCTCGTGATTGGCTTGGAGCCGAACATAATTAAGATGGCTCCGACAAATACAATATATGGCGCAACGGCAGTTAACTTCAGAGATACTAACTGGGAAGTGATTGTCGTTCCGATGTTGGCACCGAATGTGATTCCGACCGATTTCTCTAAGGTTAAGAGACCGGCATTGACGAAGCTGACCTCCATAACGGTGGTTGCTCCCGAAGACTGGATGATAGCGGTAAAGATGGCTCCGAACAGTACTGCGGTAATCTTGTTGGTTGTCACCTTATCAAGAATACGGCGCATGGAGTCGCCCGCTGCTTTCTGAAGACTCTCACTCATGAACTTCATACCGAAAAGGAATAAGGCAAGACCGCTCATGAGGCTTGTAATCAATGTTATCATAGCTTTTCTCCTTGGAATATAAATTCTTGCGAATAGACACAAGTGTAAAAAATATCTTCTATGCGACTTTATCTTCCTGTTACATAGAATTTTCGTATATTTTACACAGAATTCATTCATATTTTACCCTACTTCTTTTCAAAAAGAAAGGGCAAATCGATAACTGCCAAAATATTGTTACTATTCCACAGAATATTCCGACTGCTATGAATTTTCCAGGCAGAGTATTAATACAAAATGCCACATGGCTTTCTGGCTTTCGTAAGTCAGACTTACCATGCGGCATCATTATTTACATTATCATTATTTTAGGATACTTATTTTGCAGAGAGTTTTGCATCGATTGCTGCAGCAGCTTTCTTACCAGCTCCCATAGCAAGGATTACAGTAGCGGCACCTGTTACAGTATCTCCACCTGCGTATACATTCTCCTTGCTGGTCTCACCAGTCTCTTCATTGACGATGATTCCTCCCCACTTCTGGGTCTCAAGTCCTGGTGTGGTCTTGCGAATTAATGGGTTAGGGCTCTGACCAATGGCGATGACAACTGTGTCTACTGGGATAACATAGTTAGATCCCTCGATAGGCACTGGTCTTCTTCTTCCGGAAGCATCTGGTTCACC
>JAXJRI010000136.1:0-2729 GCA_036310685.1 Lachnospiraceae bacterium
CAGTGGATCCTTTTTGGTGCGCCCGGCGGAGTAATACCCGCCTATCCGATCCAAGCATGCGAAATGAACCGCCAGTGGCACTTCATTTGTTGCGGATTGACTGATAATTATATGGATGAGAGGCAGATTTCTCAAAAAAAGACATTCCGGAATACAAACAAGGTGTACTCAGAATGTCTTATGTTTGATAACTACAAACGTTATAAATGTTTGTATTATACGTTCGTCGGCTGGATGTCGTCGGCTTCTCTTCTGTACTCTTCTGGAATGTCCTCCTCATCCCATACGACTACTTTGTACTTAGCCTGGCATCCACGCTTGATTCCATATCCTAATACGTTATCTGTGGAACGGTCCAGGGACAACATGATAAAGTCAACGGCATCTTTGTATTTCTCTCCAACCACATACATCTTCTTGTTGTCTGAGAAATCACCGCAAAGTACAGCGTACTTTCCAGCTTTCAGGCATACGTCTCTGGCTGGGATGAATTTCCTCATTTCAAATTTCATAAGTTACACCCTCCTAAACTTGATTCTGTGTTAAAGAATTGTTATTATGTATACATTGTTAATCACTCACATCCCCACTTGTAAGCAAGCTTACGTGGGATGATGAGTTATGGCACTTTAGTCATTATATCACTTGTAAAACTTTCTGTGAAGAGATGGAGATTATGCTATGGCAGATCAGTGCAGTCTGTGCGCTCACAACTGGATCGACGATGAAGACGGGACCGAGGAGTGCATGGTCAATATTGATGAAGATGATTATGCAAGAATGATGATGAGCCCGCGTGAGAGCTGTCCGTATTTTGTGCTGGACGATGAATATAAACTTGTCCGTCATCAGATGTAAATTGTTGGGAGGAGACTACTATGACATCAAAAGAGATATTATTACATACGATTCACTTAGAGAAGGCAGACCGTGTTCCTGCGATTGTGCTTGCCGGAGGTAACTATGAGCTGAATAAGGAAGGTATGTCTTTTAAAGACCTTCTTGCCATGAGTCCAGAGGAAGGTGCCGAGTGGCTGATCAAGGAGTTTGATCAGATGCACTCCGATATCGTCTGGATGGCAGCAGGTATGAATGACCTTGTTTTAAAAGCTTTAGGTGGCCACGTAACTTATGATCAGATTGGAAGTCCGATGGAAGTTGACCCTATGATCACAAAACCAGAGGATCTTGATAAGCTGGACCTTGATCTTATTGAGAAGGATCCTGATATCCAGAAGCTATTAGAGATGACCAGGGAAGTGAAGAAGAGAGTCGGCGATGAGAAGGTAATCGGTGTCAGCCAGTGGGGCTCTTTCACCTTAGCAAGTCTGATGTTAGGAACCAGCCAGTTTATGATGGATCTTGTTATGGAGCCAGATGCGATTCAGGCGATTCTTCGTTTTACCAGAAAGATTCTTCTTAAATGGTGGAACCTTTTCCTGGATGCCGGTGTTGATCTGATCTGCCAGGCTGAGCCAGTTGCCAGTGGAGATATGATCGGTGCTGATATGTTTGACAAGTTTGTTCTTCCGCATCTGAAGGTGACTTTCCGAAGAGTCGGAGACAGAGCTCAGGCTAAGATGCTTCACATCTGCGGAGATACCAACGGTCTTCTTGATAGAATTCCAGACACAGGTGCACAGCTTTTCTCCATGGACCATAAGGATGACCTTGCCTTAGCAAGAAGATGCTTAGGAGGAAAGGTAGCTTTTGCTGGTAACTTAGATCCTGCTACTGTTATGGTTCAGGGAACCGCAGAAGAAGTAGCTAAGAGGGCTGAGGAAGCTTTAGAGGCTGCTGATTGGGCACAGGGCGGATATGTTCTTATGCCAGGATGTGACCTTGGACAGGATACTCCACAAGCTAATATCGATGCCATGGTAGAAGCTGCTCACAGCCATAAGGCTTAATATTAGGAAGACTTTTACTGGGAATAGATAATTGCCGTTCAAAGGCAGTATGTTACTGCATCGGCACTTACTATTCTTAAGAGAAACAGATACCGAACATAATGTATGATAACTTTGTTAAATCGACCACGGACAACCCCTTCCACCAGTGCTAGGATTATCTCGGGTAAATGATTAGTAAAATTGTAAGGGAAGGATATAGATTTATGTATAAAGTAGCAATGTTTGTCTCATCAATTACAGGGAATACAAAGAAGATCGCAGACCGTTTGGAAGAAGAACTTATCAAAGCAGGTAATCAGGTGGATCGTTTTCAGACGATAAAAGCAGTCAAAGATCTTCCAAAAGATCAGTATGATATGAAGGTTGTACTGTTCTGGTGCCGTAGATCTGTGATGGATGACGCCAGCATGATGCTCATGGATTTATATCATGACGATGATTTTATTGTGATTGGAACGATGGGCAATTATCCAGACAGCGCCTATGGAGATCTGGTCAAAGAGAATGTTATCGAAGTTGTAGAACGTCAGAATCACTGTGTTGATATATTCTTAAGTCAGGGCAAGATTCGTCCGGAACGTACCGAGGCGAGAAGAAAGCTTGATCCAAGCGCACCGCATTATCTCGATGATGAGGGATACAAGAGACATCTTGAGTCCAGAAAGCATCCGAATGAGGAAGATATTCAGGGAGCGATTCGCTGCGTGATGAGCCATCTGCCAGAGGTAGCGTAAATAATCAGTGGTAACAGTTCATGCATTAATACAGGTAGTTCAAACTATTTTTCACTGACTTCCATCTGAGCCTACGCTCCGC
>JAXJRI010000137.1:0-2056 GCA_036310685.1 Lachnospiraceae bacterium
CACGAAAATGCGAATGAAGGGCAGGAATGTGGGAGTCGTAAAGCGCTGCAACATTCCGTAGTCACTTTTAGCACACATATTATTATGTGTTTTCTATCGCCATTTTTTTATTATCTTATAAAGATTTACTTTTGTAAAGATAAAATTTTAAAAAAATGAAAGATTATTGTCATGAATCCTTCATTTGTGTGAAAAATTCGTCAATAATTATGGAGAAAACAAAAACAAATCAAGGTAAATTTATGCGATTTTCACAAGGTATCTTCTAGTTTTTCGACTATAATGACAATCTATTGCAGTATGTATATCTGAGAATAAGGAAGGATATTGCCAAAAATAAGTCAAAAATCCTCGTCCTCATCTTCGTAGATATCGTAGTCATCATAGCCATTGTACTCATCGACATAGTTGCAGAAAGCACCAATGGCATAGAAGATTACAAAGACGATAACAATCAGGAGCAGACAGCCGCATCCATTATTACCTTTCCCCGAGCTACTGCCGCTATGATTCTTCTCCATATCGTCTAATACCTTCATGTTCATCATATGGTCGAAAGCATCTGTCTTCCCGTTATGATTCCAATCTGGACCAAACATAAGCATTCCCTCCTCCTGCATGCTTGGCAATCACTCACATCTCCACTTGTAGGCTTACGTGGGATGATGAGTTTTGACACTATAGTCATATAATATCACACATAACTAAAATAGTAGTTAGAATGATATAATAAATTGTTGGAATTATCGGAGGAAGTAATGTTAATTTTAATATTAAGAATATAATGAGACTGTTCCTTTATTCTGTTTTTTACAATAATTTCTCTGCATTATTTTAAACTTAGTAGATCAGTGATATTCATACTATCTTTCACATCCCCACTTGTAAGCAAGCTTACGTGGGATGATGAGCTTTGACACTGTAGGCATGATAAGTTTAGAAATACATAAAGGTCCAGAGCAGATGAATGGATTGACATCTGCCCTGGACCTTTTGTCGTAAGTATGCTCTTTTATCCTTGAATTATTTTCAGCTCTCGCTTTCCAATGTTGCCCTTGAGGACTCCTGTGACCAGATCGCTTGCCTGTTGATTGGCCTGACTGATCAGCTGGTCTTTATCTGCATTCTGATAGAAGTCTTTGACTGCAGCGGTCTGGGTGTTGCGGACTTTGTAGTTTTCTACCTTCATCACCGTGTTCCACTGGTCTTCAAATGAGATGGAAGATGGGTCGACAGAAACATTAGTGACGGTAGCCTGAGGAAGCTTCACAAGGACCGTATCGTCGGTTACATGGCATTCTGCCTGAGATAAATCTACGGCTGCCTGAGCGTTGGCTGTGTAGTACATGACAAAGGACCTCTTAGTTAAGATTGGAATCTTGCCGTCTGTGTATCTCTTCATACCATGGTATGTAAGCTCAGAGCGAGAGAGTTCCTTAACGGAAGAGATCTTAGTCTTCACGTAGCCGGTATTGACGTTATCCTTCTGACTGGCTAGGTAAGCCTGGTAGCCAAGATAATAGCCGTTCACAGCGAAAAGAAGCATGACAGCCACTGCTAGATTTCTAAAAAATTTCATACAATCCCCTCCTGGTGCATGATGATTAATCTTTGTCAATGATTGTAATTATGAAGGGATGGGGATGCAAGATGGAGAATTTATCGATTTTTACTTTTGGCCTTTCTTATTAAGCCGTTCATTAGAATACAACAAGCTGAAGTGCCACTGGTACTTTACTTACATGCTCGCCAAAAAACCCGCCTCAATAGGAGACGGGTTCGTTTATAAATTAATAACTATTAGATAGATTACTCAGCTTCTAAGTGTGCGGCAACTCCTGCAGTCTTAACAGCTTTAATATCCTCTCCTGCGAAGATGTTACGGAAGATACATCTTACGACAGGGCCTGCAGCGAATACCTGCCAGCCAAGAGCCATAGGGAAGTTCTTGATTACGGTAGATACCCAAACGGCGAAGAAATCGTGTGCCGGATGCTTGATAATGATGGTCGCTATTAAGCTCATCAGTGGGCACATGATGATTACGATCATGGAG
>JAXJRI010000138.1:0-7820 GCA_036310685.1 Lachnospiraceae bacterium
AAACAGTCAAAGATACGGATGATATCGATACCATTGGCAATGGACTTCTTAACGAAATACTCAACGACATCATCGGCATAAGGTTTATATCCTAAAATATTCTGTCCACGGAATAACATCTGTAACTTTGTGTGTTTAAATCCATCACGAAGCTTTCTGAGGCGATCCCAAGGATCTTCATGTAAGAATCGTAAGCTGGCATCAAATGTTGCACCGCCCCAGCACTCGACAGCATTGTATCCGACCTGATCCATCTTCTCAATAATCGGAAGCATCTCCTCTGTCGTCATACGGGTCGCGATCAGGGACTGATGTGCATCACGGAGTACGGTCTCCGTAATTTTTAATGGTTTTTTTATCATATCAGACATAAATATTCTCCTCCTAGACTCCAAAGATTGCCATAAATGCACCGGCTGCCACGGCAGTACCGATAACTCCGGCTACGTTTGGACCCATCGCATGCATCAAAAGGAAATTCGAAGGATCTGCCTCCGCTCCAACCTTCTGAGAAACTCTCGCCGCCATTGGTACCGCAGAAACACCAGCAGATCCAATCAGCGGATTAATCTTACCTCCAGTAATCTTGTTTAATAACTTACCGAAGACGACTCCCGCTGCCGTACCAAAAGCAAAGGCAACCAGACCGAGAATAACAATCTTAATTGTGTTCATATTCAGGAATGCCTGTGCACTAGTTGTGGCACCGACACTAGTTCCCAATAAGATAACTGTGATGTACATGAGTGCATTGGATGCAGTCTCTGAGAGCTGCTTAACCACTCCACTCTCGCGGAACAGATTTCCAAGCATCAGCATACCAATCAGCGGTGCTGTGGTTGGGAGTACCAGACATACCACAATTGTAACTACGATTGGGAACATAATCTTCTCCGTCTTAGATACTGGGCGAAGCTGCTCCATCTTAATCTGACGCTCCTTCTCTGTTGTGAGAAGTTTCATAATCGGTGGCTGAATGATTGGTACCAGTGACATATAAGAATAGGCTGCCACCGCAATTGGTCCCATCAGATCAGTCTGACCTAACTTTCCAGCGAGGAAGATGGAGGTAGGACCATCGGCACCTCCGATAATAGAGATGGCCGCTGCTGCCTTGCCATTAAATCCCATGATAATAGCCAGAAAATAAGCTGCGTAGATACCGAACTGGGCCGCCGCACCTAAAAGGAAACTGATCGGGTTGGCAATCAGCGGTCCGAAGTCTGTCAGAGCACCGACACCCATGAAGATGATGGATGGCAGGATACTCCATTTATCTAACAGATAAAAATAATGTAACAATCCGCCCTCCTGCATAATTGGCGGATAAATATTAACCAGCAGCATACCAAATGCGATCGGTACGAGCAGAAGTGGTTCGTAGTCTTTGGCGATCGCCAGGTAAAGGAATACCAGAGCAACGAGGATCATGATGTAATTACCCGCTGTCAGGTTCGCAAAGCCTGTCTGGCCTGCCAGGTTAGAAAATGTCTGAGCAACATTACTCATAAGCTCATAACCTCCTGTCTAAAAACAGCAATTACTATTTCAGGGTAACTAATACGTCTCCGCTTTCTACGGAATCTCCTGCTGCCACATCAACACTGGCAACCACGCCATCCTGAGGTGCATTAATCTCGTTCTCCATCTTCATTGCTTCTAATACGACAAGAACATCACCCTTCGTTACTGCATCACCAACAGAAACTTTAGTCCCTACGATCTTACCAGGCATTGGCGCATTGACCTTAACAGATCCTGCTCCCGTTGATTTCTTAACTGGTGCCTTCTTGGCTGGAGCTGGTGCCTGAGCTGCTGCTGTCAGATTTGCACCTTCACTTGTCTCTCCAAGTTCTTCCACTGATACTTCGTATTCCACACCGTTTACGGTAATTCTATAATTTTTCATGAATCATCCTCCTAGACTATCTGACTCTCTTCACTCTTCTGATACTTCTTACAACCAGAGAATCCGCGCTCACTGCGCCTCCCTCACTGGCAACAATCGCTGCCATAATTACTGCAATCAGCTGTTCATCGGCCATCATCGCCTCTGACTGCTCTCTGTCACGTTCCGCCTCAATCTCATCTCTACGTTTCGGACGTACGTGTTCCCTTGTCTTAGGCTGCGGCTGCTTCTTATCAAAATTTCCGAAAAATCTCTTCAGCTTAATCTGCCATGACGGGATATGTACAAACTGTTTTATCAAGAGTGAGATAAAAATCAACATGACAAACACTGTGCCCATTCCGATCACAGTATCTCCTAATGCTTTTAACATCAGACTTCCCATATTCTCACTCCTTTAGATTGATGTATGTTTCTTCTCTGGACGAGCGACATACTTTCCTGTAAGCATCTCATAGGCTGCAATCAGTCTCTTTCTTGTCGCATCCGGCTCAATGATATCGTCAACATAGCCTCTTTTGGCTGCTGCAAGGACGCTCTCCTGATCCTGCTCGTACTGTTCGCTCTTCTCCTCAATGACTGCCAGCTGGTCTTCTGCACTGTTGATCTCATCAGCATACATAATTCTGACTGCCTCTACGGCATCCATCACACCGATTCGCGCATCCTTCCATGCAAGTACAAGGTCTGCTCCCATCGCCTTAGAATTCATGACAAGTCCTGCTGTTCCAAAAGCATCTCCAGTAATCAGATTAACCTTGGCTACATTGCTCTTAACTAACTCTGCAGCAAAGGCAGCAAGGGACTGAGCTAAGCCGCTTTCCTCTCCTGGCTTGGTAGAAAGTCCATCTACATTCGTTACTGTTAGGATCGGGAGCTGGAAAGCATCACAGAAACGAAGGAATCTAGTCGCCTTGTTAAGACCCCTGCGACAGAGGACAGCATGTCCCTCATCATTGAGATCATTCGCTGCCACTCCGACTGTCTCGCCATTTAATCTGATAAAAGCAGTTACCATATGTTTTCCATAAGCTGCTCTTGGCTCCAGGTATAGATGCTGATCAGAAATCTCTTTCAGTAACGCTCTGACATCATAAGATTCCTGATTAGGAACAGAGATGACACGATTTAAGTTATCTTTGCACTCTGACACCTGATCTTCTGTGTTGTAGGCAGACGGAAGGAGACTTAAAAGCTCTCTCATCTTGGAGAGCATCTCTTCCTCACCCTTACATACAAAGTCAGCATTGCCGGCTCTTCCTGCCTGATAGTCTGCAGAAGCAGTATTCTTGACAGATTCTGCATTGCCGTCAACCGCATTCGGACTGTTGACAAAGATAGAACCTGATTCTTCCTCAACAAATGTGAAATCAGCAAGTCTGGTCATGACAGCACTTCCGCCGCCACACATTCCAAAGACTCCAAGAATCTGTGGAATCTTACCAGATGCCTCCACCTGTTTCTTAAAAATTGTGCCGAACGCATGAAGAGCATCTAATGCCTCCTGAAGTCTCAGACCAGCACAATCAATCATCCCAACGATCGGAACTCCTGTCCGCATCGCGAGATCATACATATTGACAATCTTTTTGGCATGCATCTCGCCGATTGATCCGCCGAGCACCGACGCATCCTGGGCGTAGACATAGACCATACGGTCCCCAAGCACACCATAACCTGTGATCACACCGTCTCCTGGTGCTTTTTTCGATCCCAGATTGTAGTCTGTGTTTCTGGCAGTCACTTGTGCTCCCAGCTCCACAAAACTATTTGCATCAAGCAGACTCTCAATCCGCTCTCTTGCATTCATTCTAGAATTGCTCATTCTACATATCCTCCATAAATCCCCTAAATTTAGTTACATTATTAATGATTGTATTTTCATAAATACACAAATAATATAACAAATTTTTAGCAAATCTTCAACAATCCGAAAGGTCTTCGTCATAATCCCAAGATTTTGTCTTGTTCCCTCTTGTTTTTTAAGGTATAATATGCATAAGGCAATAAAATTTTTACATTTTTTTGTGAACTTTTACCGTAGTTTTAAAGAATAATATAGAGGAGGAAGAATACTATGGATGAGAATCAAAAGATTAGCTTCCGCTCAAGAAACTGTAACTTAAAACTGTCTGCCTATCCGGGACATTATGCCACGAGGAACTCACACATTAATTATTTCCTCGATATGACCACAATTAAGATTAGACAGTCTAATGCAGAGGAGGCTGCGAATGCCCTCGTGCAGCTCTACAAGCACAATACCGTCGTCGATACCATCGTCTGCTTGGACGGAACCGAAGTAATCGGCGCATTTCTTGCAGAGAAATTGACGGACAACGGCTTCTTCTCTTATAACAAGCATAAATCAATCTATATCGTAACTCCTGAGATGGACAGTGAAGGCCAGTTATTCTTCCGCAACAACATCGTACCGATGGTCAAGGGAAGGAATGTTGTCCTGCTGATGGCTTCTATCACAACTGGTATCACAGTGAACCGAAGCTGGGAGTGTATCGAATTCTACGGTGGCAAACTGCAGGGAATCTCTGCAATCTTCTCTGCTATCGATGAGTACGGCGGTATTCCGATTAATTCCCTGTTTACACCGCAGGATATCCCGAACTATCACACCTACAAGAAGAGCGACTGTCCATACTGCAAGAAGGGACAGAAGCTCGATGCTTTAGTTAATGGTTACGGATATTCTGAGATCCCTAACCGATAAAGCAATTGAAATAGAAGATTGTATCATGTTTACAAGCTGAACTGCCACCGGCAGCTCACTTGCATGCTGAGAAAATAAGAGAAAGTAATCAGAAGGCATCTGAATTACTTTCTCTTATTTTTATCCAACATATTCTATATTATACAAATGATCTATACTTCAACTGTCTCTCTCTCGGTTCCATCAACTTCTCTTGCCGCCTCCTCGAAGAAAGACTGCTTCTTACCCTCGTCAATATCTGGCAGTTTTTCCAGTGAAGATACTCCAAAGCATCGAAGGAAATCTTCGGTGGTACCAAAGACAATCGGGTGTCCGATGGAATCAAGTCGACCTAATTCCTGGACCAGCTTATACTCAATCAGCTTATTGATTGCAAAATCACACTTCACCCCACGGATTGCCTCAATCTCCTGCCTAGTGACAGGCTGTTTATAGGCAATGATGGATAGGGTCTCCAGAACAGCATTAGATAAGGTATATTTTTTCGGTTTGTTCACCAGCCTCCTGATATAATCATAAGTCTCAATCTTGGTACAGATCTGCCAGGAATTCTCCAGCTCAATCAACATGATTCCTCGATCTTGCGACTGATAATCCTGCCTCATCTCTAAGAGAATCTGACGAACCTCCTCGGAAGTCTTTCCCACAGTCTCCGCCAACTGGGATGTTGACACCGACTCACCCACTGTAAAAAGGATGGCTTCGATAATTCCTTTTAACTTGATCTTCTCGTTTAACATGATTCTCCCCTCTGTCACAATCACTTCTCTTACATTTATCCTCTTATTCTAGGGAAGTGATGTAAATCTCTGAAAAATTATCCTCCTGGCTGACGGAAACCGACCCAATTTTGATCAATTCCAGCACCGCAAGGAAATGCACCACTACTTTCTCTTTGGTTGGCTGTATTTCTAAGAGTGTGCGAAAATGGAAGCGGCGAAATCCCCTCACTTTATTACGAATCTCCTCCATACAATCCTCAACCTTGTAGCGTTCTTTTCTGATTTTTCCAAACTTACTTCTGACAGGATCCTCACGATCTCTCTTTCTTCTCATAACTTCCTGGAAAACTTCCGAAAGTCTTGTCAAGGTAAGATCTCCGATAATGTCTTCTGGCTTGATATTTGGCTTCTCCTTTTTGAGTCCTTTAGGAATCGTCTCCTGACGAAAGTAGACCTTTTCAGCGTCTAAACTCATATCTTTCAGTTCCTGTGCAGCATATTTATACATCTTATACTCAGTAAGACGCTTCACAAGTTCTTCTCTAGGATCCTCTTCCTCCTCATCGGGAGCCGCCGACGGAAGCAGCATCTTCGACTTGATGCGTAGAAGAGTTGATGCCATCACGATAAACTCACTTAAAGAATCAATCGGATACTGCTTCCTCATCTTTTCCAGATACTCCATGTACTGATCCGTGATCTCCACAATCGGAATATCATATATATTAATCTTGTTCTTTTCAATAAGATGCAAAAGAAGGTCCAGAGGGCCTTCAAATGCATCTAACTTATATTCTATCTTCATAAATCTTTATTATTTATATTCGGACTTCTTCGCAGTCTTTAGAAGTGGATCTTTCTCCCACTCTACCTTATAGATCACCGCACCCATTGCTGGAAGATCAATGGTAATCTTGTAAGGATGCCACTTGTATCCAGGTTGTTCTGTCTCAGTCACTACTTCTGGTCGGTCAAAATACCCTCCATATTCCCTGCGCTCACCAGAAAGAATCTCGGTCACTTTAGCTGGATGATCATATCCGAACTCAAATCCGTCATACTCATTGTCACTCATATTGAGGGCAATCATGTATCTGTCATCTCCGTGAATTCTCTCATAGATATAGACTGCTCTCCTCTCATCCTCCAGATCAATCCAGCGGAATGCATCCTCGTTATACTCAGCGCAATAGAAAGCCGGCTCTGTGATATAGAGAAGATTGAGCTTCTTTACGAACTGGTTGAGAAGTCTGTGCTTATCGTAATCTAAAAGATTCCAATCGCACTCTCTGCTCTCATCCCACTCGCGGAACATACCAATCTCGTTACCCATAAAGTTGAGTTTCTTTCCAGGATGGGTCATCATGTATGTATACAGGGTCTTAACCTGCTGGAACTTATAATCATAGTCGCCATACATCTTCTGTAAGATGGTGGCCTTACCGTGAACCACTTCATCATGAGAGAGCGGTAAGATGTAATTCTCACGGTAGAAATAAGCCATAGAGAAGGTCAGCTTATGATATAAATAGTGTCTGTCATGTGGATGTACCTTCATATACTCTAAAGTATCATTCATCCAGCCCATATCCCACTTATAATCGAATCCAAGACCGTCATACTCAACTGGAGCGGTTACCTTCGGATAGTTGGTAGAATCCTCAGCAATTAACATGACATCGGGATGTCTCTTCTGAATTCCTCCATTCAGGTTCTGGATAAACTTCACAGCTCCCTCATTGACACCTCTCTCGTAATTACCCTGCCAGTAGATGACATTGGAAATCGCATCCATTCGGATACCGTCAAAGTGAAACTTAGTAATCCAGAAATCAGCGGCAGACTGGAGAAAACTGCAGACTTCTCCACGATAATAGTTGAAATTACAAGTACCCCACTCACTGAATCCAGTGTCGTCATCCGGATATTCGTAAAGAGCAGTACCATCAAATCTCAAGAGAGCATAATCATTGGCAACAAAATGTACTGGAACGAAATCCATGATAACTCCGATACCTGCCTGATGAAGCTGGTCAACCATGGCCATCAGATCTTCCGCTGTACCATAACGGGAAGTCGGACAGAAAAATCCGCTCACCTGATATCCCCAAGATCCGTCAAATGGATGTTCTGAGAGTGGAAGAAACTCAACATGAGTGTATCCCATCTCTTTCACATAATCAATCAGCATCGGAGCTAACTCTTTATAATTGTACCAGTCAGTCTCGCCCTCACCTTTCTTCTTCCAGGAACCAGCATGAATCTCATAAATATTAACTGGCTCATCATAATTCTTATTCCGGGACTGCATCCATGTCTGGTCATGAAAGGTATAGTGATCAATATCTTCCACCTTAGTTGCGGTTCCCGGTCTTAACTCTGAGCCAAAGCCATATGGGTCAAAGCGATCACGGATGATGCCATCCTTCTGATAGATACGATATTTATACATATCTCCACA
>JAXJRI010000139.1:0-15225 GCA_036310685.1 Lachnospiraceae bacterium
CACTGGCGGTTCATTTTGCATGCTTGGCAAAAAGAAGAGGAACCACTGTAAAAAGCGATTCCTCCCTATCTTCATCCTATCTTACGCTACGCTGTTTTCAAACGATTACAGCTGATCAGCAATCTGGTAAATAAGCTGCTCTGTCTTATCCCATCCAAGACATGGATCTGTGATCGATTTACCATAGCAGCCTTCACCAATCTCCTGACGGCCATCTTCAATGTAACTCTCAATCATGAGACCCTTGACAATGCTCTTGATATCTTTAGAATGACGGCAGCTGTGAAGTACTTCATTGGCGATACGAATCTGCTCTAAATACTTCTTTCCAGAATTAGAATGGTTTGTATCAACAATGACTGCTGGGTTCTCCAGTCCCTTCTCCTGATAGAGATTGAAGAGGGCAATCAGATCCTCATAATGATAGTTCGGATGTCTCTTACCTAAGACATCAACATAGCCTCGAAGAATGGCATGAGCTAATGGGTTACCCTGGCTCTCAACTTCCCATCCACGATAGAGGAAAGTATGTTTCGACTGTGCGGCAACGATAGCATTCATCATGACTCCTAAGTCTCCGCCAGTAGGATTCTTCATTCCGACTGGAATTCCAACACCACTTGCTGTCAGTCTGTGCTGCTGATCCTCTACAGAACGTGCACCAACTGCAACATAGGATAACAGATCAGACAGATATCTGTGATTCTCTGGGTAGAGCATCTCATCGGCACAGGTAAGACCGCTTTCTAAGATTGCCTTCTGATGAAGCTCTCTCACGGCAATTAATCCCTGAAGCATGTCTGGCTTCTTCTCCGGATCTGGCTGATGAACCAGTCCCTTATATCCGGCACCTGTAGTCCTTGGCTTATTTGTGTAGATACGAGGGATAATCCAGATCTTATCCTCCACCTTCTCCTGAACCTTGGCAAGTCTTGAGACATAATCAAGCACTGCATCCTCGCGGTCAGCAGAACATGGCCCGATAATCAGAAGAAATCGATCAGACTCACCTTTAAAAATCTTCTCAATCTCTTCGTCTCTCTCCTTCTTAATCTCTACAATCCTTGCATCGGCAGGGAACTGCTCCTTCAAATCCTTTGGAATTGGCATCTTACGGTGGAAATTCATCTGCATATCCATATCTATTGCTCTCCTTTCTGAATTCCTTACTTCCCTTAACTAATTTATTGTCATAATAATCGAAACAGATCAATATCAGACTCATTGATTACTATTTATCTCTCTTGTGTCACAATATTAACATAAGTAGAAAAAAGATTCAACACTTTTTTGCTTTAAAGTGATAAATTTTTTGTATTTTTATCGGCACATGATGTATTTACCAAAAGTGACTACGGATTGCTCCGTCGCTTTGCGACTCCCTTTGGTCCTTAAGTCAACACATTTCTTCTTTTACCGAAACATCTGCTAAGGTATAATAGAATGTGGGTGCCAAAAGCCATATTACGCAGCACTAGAAAGAGGGTTATACATTGAATTCATCTACAATTATAAAAACATTACGAGAAGGTTATCAGGCTGCCGTGCAGGCAGGAGATCTTCTCTCCGTGGAATCTGCATTAATCAGCAATCTTTTTATCCAGGAGAGTAGAATTCAGCAGTTTGTCCAGTCTGATTTAGACCAGAAGCTCTACTTAAGCTTCCTAAAGAATCTGATCAACAGACGCTTCGACGTCTCTTACCCGGAAGATCCCGCTTCTTATGATAAATATTTGGCAGACTGCATCCGACTGAAGGACCTGATGAGGGAGGCTGGAAACTTCACTGACGAAGAATATATCGAATACACTTCTCTTCTTCTAGAGAACTTGAAGACTCCCTATTACCAGACATACTCTCATGTTCTTTTTGATTTAAGACATAGTTTTCAGTCCTCCGATCTCTTTGCGGCCACACTGAAAAGCTTTTATGGACTGATCATCAAGTCGGACCCAGAATCATTGCTCTGCATCCAACGCATCGCCAAGGAAGGAGATGTTTATCGGACTTACACTGCATCTGGGATTCTTACCGAGCAGCTGATGTCTCAGATCTTCTTATGGAATCTCTCCACCTTCGCTCAGAGTAAGGGAGTCTGGCTCTCAGAAGTATCTAAGCAAATGTATGGAAGTCCCTGTGATTTCGATAAGATTCAGGTCAAAGATCTCCTGGAAGATTTTCTAAAACTTGAGGAAGCCTACCTAACAAAAAGACAGTCTCCTGTCTCCTCACTCACAGATTACCTGGCAGACCGTGCTTTCTTTCTGGCAGACTGCCAGAGGGAGAACAAGGAGAGTGACCATCCTTCCTTCCCAACCGCCAAGCGATATCAACCATCTGTCGACAGTGAATTCTTAAATAAATATGCCTACGACATGACTGGCCGTCACTATACGACCAACCCTGCGATCGACCGTGAGGAAGAGCTTAATGATCTGGAACTGATTCTGATCTCCCCAAAGAAGTCTCCAATCTTAATCGGAGAAGCTGGCGTCGGAAAAACTTCTGTTGTGGAGGGACTCGCCTATCTCCTTCAAAAGGGTCAGGTACCAAATCTCTTGAAAGACCGTAAGATTTATAAACTGACTACCACCTCCCTCTTAAGTGGTACCAAGTACGTCGGGGAGATGGAAGAGCGTATGCAGGGTCTGATGGCAGAACTTACCAAGCATCCGGAGGTGATCCTCTTCATCGATGAGATTCATACCATCGTCGGTGCTGGCTCCACCGCAAGCTCCAACAATGATATCTCTAACATGTTAAAACCTTACATTGACCGTGGAGATATCAAGATTATCGGAGCGACAACCCGCAATGAATATGACCAGTACATCGTTCGCGATACTGCTCTCGCCCGCCGTTTCTATCCGATTCTGGTTGAAGAGCCTGACCACGACATGGTCTATGATATCTTAGTCGGAACGATCCCTTCGATTGAGCAGGAGACCAGGGTCAGAAGCTCCTTCGATACCCCAGAGATGAAGGCGATCTTAGAAAGATTTATCGCCCTCTCCGCTGCTGAAAACCAGCTGGAGGATCATGTCACCAGGATGCCAGAGCTTCCTCTGACACTTTTAGAGATGGCTTACTCCTACGCTGCCCTAGATTCCCGAGACGATCTCTCTCTGGAAGACTGTATCAACTCGGTCCGTCACAGCAACCAGCTAAAGAAAGATATCCGTAGGAAAGCCGCACAATATTTTAAATAAATAGAGCAAAATATTCGCCAAATTATACAGAAAAAAGCGATAACTTTCCCTTATATTGCGACATCATTATGATATACTTTAAGTGAGAATATATCGCATTAGAAGAGAAAGGTAGCGACTATGGACGAGACGATGGCAACCCTTGAGCGTATCATGGGCAGATATACAAGTTATTTCAAAAAAAATGATCTAAATCTTCAGGTAGTCCTGACGAATGACATGTATGCCACACAGAAGAACTATGGCTTCAATGACCAGGATCCGAAGAGTTTAGACGAGGCTACTGCCAAAAAGAACTGGAAGCATATTGCTGCCTGCATGAAGTATCCACAAAAGATGGATGAGCCATTTACTTTAATATTTAAGCGTCCTTATGTAGAGAGTGTCCCTCTTTGCGAGAAGTATCGCCTGATGTTCCACGAGCTGACACATATTGTCGATTACATCGACTATGCCAGACTGAATCATCTGTCTTCCTATGAAGAGTTATTCCACAATCAGGAGTCAGTTCTCTTCCAACATTGGTCTGAGTATCATGCTGAGCGTCGTGGATATGCCGCATGGTTAAAGCATATGTACAGCATCCGCCTGAAATACGATGATTCTCCTCGAAAGATGAAGATTCTTGAAAAAGAGACGATGAATAATATCCGTTATTACGGGGAGCACTATACCAATACTGCCGAATACGGATCCACAAGGCAGGTGTATTTCACCATGCATCTTTTAGCAAGAATGAGTATCTGGATGCAGATTCTCCCTGGAAGAGTGGCAGAGATTCTCTCGAACGATCCTTTCAATTACAGAGGACTCCTTTGGATTAAGAAGTTGATGTATCTGTTCCAGAAATATCCTAGAATCGATCAGATGAACGATCATTTCTTTGATATTGCTGTCATCATCGCGGAGAATATGCAATTGACGAAAAAAGAGATTTGGGAACGAATCGACCCTGCGCCGATTACCGTAAGTAAACAATTATAAATACAAAAGGAACTGCCATCCGGCAGTTCCTTTTGTATTATTGATGTTCTCTTGCTATAAGGCATATTGCCCTAATCAACTAAGGGTGAGGCAGCTTAGAGACCTAAACTGCCCGAACAGATTACAATCACAGGAGATATACTGGTAAATCAACGCCAAAAGGGTGATGAACAAAACCAATATGCTCGATTGTAATATGCTCAATCGTGATTTTGTTTAATTCCATATGCATAACAATACCCTCCTTATTAATCTGTTATCTTCATTATATCATTCCCGTTTCGATTTGAATAGAGATTCTTAGGGTAATTTCATCTACAAACGTTTGCAATCTTGCAACTATTTTGGCAGAATGCACTTTATTCTAATAATGTGCACATAAATTTTACGAATTCTTCTAAATTTTCATTGCTTTTGCAGATTGCAAAAATAACGTTTTTGACTATAATAAATATTGTCCAAAAGATAAGTCAAGTCATTCGATGCGACTTTTCATATAGATATAAACTTTTCCTCATTATTACTGCAGCATATGCAGTTTTGGCACGTGTCGGATCATTATTTAATGATTGCGATGCGTTTTTCTTTTATAGAGGTTTTTATGGAATATTTAGAGATTAGAGATCAAGAAGGCAACCCGACAGGAATCATCAAGGAGAGATCAAAGATACATGAAGACGGCGATCTCCATGGAACTTCCCATGTTTTTATCGCAAGAAGGAACCCAGACCACTCTGTGGACCTCCTTCTGCAGAAGCGGGCCATGGACAAGGATTCTTATCCTGGCTGCTACGACATTTCCTCCGCCGGACATATTCCTGCTGGTCAGGATTATCTTAAGAGTGCCTTAAGAGAGCTTAAGGAGGAGCTTGGAATTACAATATCCGCGGAAGAACTCCATTATCTTGGAATCCACCGCGGATACTCTGAAAATATCTTTTACGATAAAATGTTTAAAAATAACGAGGTCAGCAAAGTATATCTGATCACAAAAACTATCTCAATCCCTGATCTTTCTCTTCAGAAAGAGGAGATTGATTCTGTCAAATGGATGAACCTTGATCAGACCATCCAGGCAGTCAGAGATCGGAATCCTAATTACTGTCTCTTTGAAGATGAACTTCTGATGGTCAAGAAAGCCATGGAGACCCTTACCAAGTAGTTCAGGCAGCTCCTGTCACCTGATCCATGGAGACAAGTCCACCCCGGAAGTACATACCTGTATTCCAGAGTTTCTCAAAATCTACCTTCTCTACTTCCCCGTAGGTATGGTAGGTGAGGAACATTCTGGCCTGCTCATCATAGCTATATCCTGTGATCATAAACCAATGCCAGTTCAGGTCTTCGAATTCTGGATCTTTATGTCTCAGCATCAAGTAGGCAACTGGGAGATTTCTGTCAATCGACTCCTTCACAAAGGCAGCTGCCTTCTCGTAAGGCTCATTACCGCTTAGAGTATGAAAGGAAACCTGATAACCCCTTTCTCTTAAGTACTTTCCAAATCCATCGGTATAATAGTGAAGCTTGGTAACTCCTCCGAGACGCGGATGAATATAGGGCTTCATGGTCATAGAAAGATTTAGATATTCCTGCTTAGTCATATGATCTGGGTCATAAGGGATGACATTTTTATCACCCTTATTTTTTTTGAGACAAATCGCCATATCACAGGCTGCCAGGGCTCCGCACCCTCCCAGATGCATCCAGAAATCAGTACACCAGTCCTGATTTCCTCCCGGAGTCCCCTCGATATTAAAATAATCGATATTCTTTTCTTTCATAGGCATTACTTCAGATTCTTTCCAATATAATCTCTTGGAACTCGTTTGCTGATATCACAGATAAACTCATAGTTAAAGCTTCCCGCTAAGTCTGCCATATCTTCTACAGAAATACGAGCATCCCCGTCACTGCCGATCAAGGTTACGGTATCCTCAATCTTAACATCTGGAATATCCGTGATATCTACCATCGTCTGATCCATGCAGACACGTCCCACAATCGGAGCTTTCTTTCCGTGAATTAATACCCAGCCTTTATTGGATAAGCTTCTAGGATATCCATCTGCATAGCCGATGGATACTGTCGCGATGGTGCATGGATGATCTGTCACATAAGTTGCTCCGTAGCTGATTCCACGGTTCATCTCAGGATGCATAATATTGACGACGTGAGCCTTCCAGCTGAGGGCAGGACACATCGGTAAGTTCTCATAATGAACCTCATCGGAAGGATATAATCCATAGAGGATGATACCGGCACGGACCATGTTATATCTATGATGATCGAACTCCATGATACCAGCACTGTTGCACAGATGTTTCACCGGAATCTCGATGCCAGCTCCGTCTAAAAGTTCTACAAAATGATCATAACGATCCATCTGTCCGTAAGTGTAAGTCTGATCGCTCATATCCGCACAAGAAAGATGGGTGAATAATCCCTGAATCTTGATTCCTGGCAGGGCTGCAATCTTCTTGACCAACTGAAGACCCTTTTCATCTGGAGAGATTCCAATTCTGGTCATTCCAGTATCAAGAGCGATATGAATCTTAGCAGTCTTACCTGCCTCTACTGCCTGACGGGACATCTCCTCTGCCGTCTCAAGAGAGTAGATGGTCTGCTCAATATCATACTTGAGGTTAAGATCATACTGCTTTGGAGAAACATACCCCAGAGTCATGATTGGAAGTTCGATTCCTCCCTCTCTCAGCTCCACTCCCTCCTCAACGGTTGCTACCGCAAAGTAATCGATAAGATCTTTCACATAATTTGCAATCGGGACTGCTCCATGACCATAACCGTCAGCTTTGACAACCGCTGCCACCTTGACATCTCCCGCCTTCTTCTTAATATTAATCACATTAGTGCGAATCGCATCTAAATCAATCTCACAGTAAGTTCTCTGATACTTCTCCATGATAATTCCTCTTTTCTGATCTCTATAGATCTACTAATCTTCGTCAAGCAGAGCCTGATAAATCTCTCGTTTTCCGACTCCCCGGTCTTTGGCCACCTTCTTCATGGCTGATTTCCTATCCATACCCTGATCTAAATAGATCTGCATATGGTCTGGAATCGACATCTGCTCCCAGGACTTCGCCTCTTCCTTGGCAAGCTCAGAAAAACTCTTTCCCTCGATAACAAGCACATATTCCCCTCTCGGGTCATTCTCCTCATAGAAGGCAACTGCTTTCTCTAAGCTTGTCAGCATCTTCTTCTCATGACGCTTGGTGAGCTCCTTGCAGATTGTCATCTTGCGATCTCCCAAACAGGAGAGCAGCTGACGCAAGGTCTTTTTGAGATGATGCGGTGCCTCGTAGACGATGATCGTTCTAGTCTCATTCTTTAAGGATTCTAATACTTGTTCTCTCTCCTTCTTGTCATAAGGAAGAAATGCCTCAAAAGCAAATCTTCTGGTGGAGAGCCCTGAGACGGTCAGCGCTGTAATACAGGCACAGGCTCCAGGAAGAGAAGTGACAGGAATTCCTGCCTGGTAACACTGCTGAACCAGGACTTCTCCTGGATCTGAGATTCCTGGAGTTCCCGCATCCGTAATCAATGCTACATTAAGGCCTTCTGCCATCTTATCTACCAGATACTTGGCTTTATCATATTTATTAAATTCATGATAGCTGGTCATCTTTGTCTTAATCTCAAAATGATTCATCAGCTTCATACTGTTACGTGTATCCTCCGCCGCAATCAGATCTACCTCTTTCAGTGTCCTAAGAACACGGTAGGTGATATCTTCCAGATTGCCGATCGGAGTGGCACAGAGATATAATGTTCCAGACATGTTCTACTCCAAACTTTCTTCGCCGCTCTCTAATGATTCGGGTCCATACCATAAATCTGATAAATCTCGTCCGTGTAAGACCCATCTTTGTTGTAGACGATCAGAGGAGGATCCACTGTAATCCTCTGTTTGCCTCCCTTGACCGCGTCAATCAGAACCATATTAGGCTCCCGGTCCAGATAAGGATAAACCAATCTCATCCGCTTCGGTTCTAAATGATAGTTTCGAAGTTCCACGATAATCTCTGCCAAACGGAAGGGACGGTGAACCATAACCAGATGTCCCTTCATCTTTAACATCCAGGCGGCACCCTTCACCACATCATCTAGCGTACAGAGAATCTCGTGTCTTGAGACAGCTTTCCCGTACTGATCATTGGTGAGACCATGACTTCCCGTCATATAGGGAGGATTGCAGGTCACGATATCATAGGAATCCTGATGATAGTGAGTTCGAATCTCTTTGACATCCCCCTCCGTGATCGTGATGTGGTCTTCCAAAGCATTCCAAAGCACACTTCGTCTGGCCATATCCACACAGCTTTCCTGAATCTCCAATCCTTCCACTTGATTGAGATCATATTTAGCCTCCATCAAAATCGGAAGAATTCCTGTTCCGGTACAGAGATCACAGACGTGACTGCGGCTGGTCGGTCTCGCATGCTTTACATAAGAGGATAAGAGGACAGCATCCATTCCAAAACAGAAACCATCTTCCTGCTGAATAATCTGATAACCCTTAATCTGAAGGTCATCAATTCGTTCCCCCTCTTTCAAACCCACGTTCATTTATCATCCTCATCTCTCTGTCTTCTGTCCCTGGTCATCCTTCTCTTTTTTTCGGCGCTCTCTCTTCCAGGGACGATTCTCATCTTGACCCCTGTTTGGATTAGGACGGCGGCCGCTTCTTCTGCGACGTTCATGGAAATCCGCCCCTTCTTTCGAAGAACGTTCTCCCTCACTCTTCTTCTCGCCCTTGGTATCTTCTCGATCATTTTTATGATGCGGACGATGACTTCTGTGTCTCTTGTTCTTACGTTCCTCGTTAGAACCTTCCTGACGGTCTGCTGATTTTCTCTCCCTCTTCGGCTTATCCGCTTTCTCTGGGCGGTCACTCTCTGAGCTCTTCACAGCTTCTGTCACATTGTCCTCCATCTTCTCTTCTTCTAAAGCTTCTGGATTGTCTATGTCTGCTGCCTTAACAGAAGCTTGATTCTGATCCTTGCTCTGATGGTTCTCTTTATTATTATTCGGATAATTTTTACCGCCCTTCTTGCGATTGCCCTTATGTAAGGTCAGCTCATCCACAGAATATTCTTCAATCTCACGGTCATCATTCTCTTTGGTGATGACAACTTTTACTCTCTGTCTTAAGACATTGATGGCATGGACTACACCTTTCTCACCAGAAGGAGTGACAACCTCATCCCCGTTTCTCGGCATCTTGCTGTTTAAGTACTCATAGGTCTCCTGCTCATTCTTAAGACAGCACATGAGTCTTCCGCAAGCTCCCGAAATCTTAGATGGGTTCAGAGACAGATTCTGCTCCTTTGCCATCTTGATGGATACTGGAGAAAATTCTGACAGGAAAGTGTGACAGCACAGAGGTCTTCCACAGATACCGATTCCTCCCATAATCTTAGTCTCATCTCGCACACCAATCTGACGCAGCTCAATTCTGGTCTTAAAGACGGAAGCAAGGTCCTTGACCAGATCACGGAAGTCTATTCTTCCATCTGCGGTAAAGTAGAAAAGCACTTTATTATTATCAAAGGTGTACTCACAGTCCATGAGCTTCATCTTAAGGCCATGCTTGGCAATCTTCTCCTGACAGATCTTAAAGGCTTCCTTACTCTTCTCCTGGTTCGCCTCATTAATCTTCTTGTCTTCCTCTGTCGCGATACGAATGACCGGCTTTAAATTCGAGATAATCTTCTTCTCTTCTACCTGGCGGTTTCCAAGAACTACTTTTCCGTACTCAACTCCGCGTGCCGTCTCCACGATAACACGACTTCCTACTTCTACTGGCAGATCTCCTGCGGAAAAATAATAGATCTTTCCGTTATCTTTGAATCTGACTCCTATTACATTAACCATATTACTTATCCTTCTAATCTTTCCTCAACTATTCAAAAAATCTTACCACTCATGAATAGCTATCATCTATCAATCACACTGATGACCATCTAAGCAAATGCATCTCTGATCTCTAAGATCATCATCTCTAAGGTCATCTCAAAATTTACATTCGCTCTGAGTCTCGCTCTCGCATTCCCAACCTTTTGAAAAATATCATTCAGATTCTCTAAGCGGATGTTTTTACTCTGATGGAGCAGAGAGGCATACTCATTCTTAAAGACACGGTAGTCTCTTCCCTCCGATTCTTTTAAAGTCTTCAGGAATAAAAGATCTCGGAACCACATGACAAAAATATCTAAAAATTCATCCATGTGATTCTTATCATTTTTCAAAGTCTTGACATATGCATCCATCTCTGGGATGCTGATATCATGAATCTTAGATAAGAGAGAGACTGCCTTATCCCTGAGGGCCATAAAGTCTTCCGACTGAGCACATTCCACAGCTCTTCCAATATTGCCCATGGCAAACCTGGTGCAGAACTCTGCCACCCCCTCATCGATACCCAGCTTACTAGTCAGATACTGCTTTACCAAGGCATCTGGAACTGGACGTGTCGAGAGTAGGATACACCTGGAAAGAATCGTTGGAAGAAATGCTCCCCGATTCGTTGTCAGCAGCAGAATCACCGCATATTCCGGCGGCTCCTCAATAGTCTTTAAGAGTGCATTCTGCGCTGCCTCATTCATTTTCTCTGCCTCATCAACGATATAAATCTTATAAGGGCCAACATAAGGAATGACATCCACAGTTCCAACAATCTGATCCCTGATATCATCCACACTGAGGGTTGCTGGTTTCTGATGAGTGACTGAAATCACATCTGGATGGTCCCCATGCTCAATCTGAATGCAGGAACGACAATGTCCGCAGGCTTCCTCCCCATGCTCCTGACACATCAGAAGCTTGGCGAAACTTTCTGCGATAGTTTTCTTCCCGCTGCCCTTCTCGCCCTCAATAATATATGCGTGGGAGACTTTATTCTGTTGGTAAGAAAGCATCATATGCTCTATGATATTCTCATTTCCAAGAATATCTTTAAAATCAGACATCCGCCCACCTCACATACTTCTTACGTTTATGACAGACCTTGCAGCCTGGCCTTCTACTCAGTCTTTCTTCTCCTGAATCCACTGGTCCACTTCTTCGCGAATCTTCTTCTGAATCTCACCAGCCGGCTGTTCTCCATCAATTTTAACCACGTCATCTCGTCCATCTAATACTCTGCGATATCCCTCAGAAACCAGATGGTGAAAGGCAATGCCCTCCTGCTCCATCCTATCTAACTTCTTCTGTGCCATCTTACGCCTAAGACCCTCTTCTTCTGAGATATCAATAAAGAAAACTTTATCTGGACGATAGTTCCCAATTCCAAGAGCATTGACTTTGGAGACAGTTACGATTCCCAAATCTCTGGCAATCCCCTGATAAACCAACGAGGAATCCACAAAACGGTCACTGATGACAAACTTGCCTTCCTCTAATGCTGGAATAATCACATCCTGCATAAGCTGTGCGCGGCTTGCCGCGTAAAGAAGCATCTCAGTGACTGGCGACATCCCCTTATGATCTGGATCTAAGATAACCTGACGGATGGCCTCTCCAATCTTGGTTCCGCCTGGTTCTCTGGTCACGATATATTCTTTTCCGATCTGATCGAAATATTCTTTCAACAAATCAATCTGTGTGGACTTTCCAGATCCATCCGGACCTTCCATTGCAATAAACATTCCTCTCATGATCTTTCTCCTTTGATGACACGAATCTTATCTTGAGTTACTCCTCTCACATTATACCCATTATAAAGATAAAGCTCCACATTTTCCACTATTTCCGGGCTAATTCTTTCTCCGGGAACCAGAATCGGAATATCTGGTGGATAGAGATAGACAAAGTCCCTGGCAATGCAATAAGCAGCCTGTTGGATTGGAATCTCCTCCCCTGGAAGTTTACCTGCCTGCCAGGATTCCATAACCTTCTCTGCCCTTCCCACATCTAGCCTGGATTCCTTATCCTCTTTTTTAAGCCTTTGATCAATCGAGAAAAGACCGTCGAGGAGAGCCTGATAATCTTCCCACTGGTCGCAGACACTGGTCATGGCAATGCAATAAGAAGCATTGGCCATCTCGAACTCAACATGATATCTGTTGAGCATCTCAGTAAATAACTTCTGTCCATCATAAACACTTTCATCGGAATCCTTAAGATTCTTCACCGAGAAGACTAATTTTGCCCGGTCATAATCATAGGCATTAAGTTCTTCCCCAGAGATAAGGTGGATATGTTGAAGTTGTCCACATTCCTTTCGGAAATCTTCCAGTTTATCCACATACTCCTGCACCTTATCCCCTTCCTGACTCATATAAGCGACTCCATATTCCGCAGAAGCCATGAGCAGGTAGGAAGGACTCGAAGTCTCAAAGGTGGCAAGATTATCATGAACTCTCTCCTTACTCACGAGATCCCCACACAGGTGTAAGAGTCCCGTCTGCGTGAAGGAAGGGAGCGTCTTATGGGCACTTTGAATAATCAGATCTGCCCCAGACCTGACTGCACTTTCCGGAAAATAATCATTGTGAATAAAATGCGCTCCATGGGCTTCGTCGACGATGAGCGGAAGCTGATACTCATTTAAAATCTGTTTGATCTTACTCACCCGACTGACCACACCCTCATAGGTTGGGGAGGTAATCACCATCGCTCGAATCTCTGGATGTTCTGCTAACAGCTCCTTCAATCCCTCCGTTGGGTAATCCAGCAGGATATCATACTGGCTGGAATACTTAGGATACCAGTAGAAAGCCTTGAGATGTAAGAGCTTAATCGCATTATAGACTGCTTTGTGACAGTTCCTTGCAATCAAGATACTGTCTCCCACATCACAGACACTGGCAATTGATGCCAGAAGTCCTACCGTACTTCCATTCACCAGATACCAGGATTCCCTAGAGTGATAGAGGTCCCTTAGCTGGTCCATCGATTCTCGAATCATCCCTTCTGGATGATGGAGATTATCATATCCTGTAATCTCTGTGATATCACAGTCATTAATAGTAAGATCCCCTTCCGTGAAGGCACCGACTGGCTTTCTCTTATGCCCCGGCATATGAAAAGGGATTCGTTTCTCATTTTTTAAATGTCTTAATTTCGTATAAATAGGTGTTTTCATAAGTAAAATTTTGGGAAGTTAACATATTATTATATCTCAAACTTTCTAGAATTCTGTAATGTAGGTCACAAATAAACTTCAAGAAAATATCTACATTTTTTTATGCAATATTACTGATTTCCCTTATAAAACTCTCGGATACCATTCACATCTAAGATGGTAAATCTTTTTTTCTCCTGTGAGATATATCCGCGAGTCATAAGATTCTTGCATGCCTTTGACACAGTCTCTCTTGGAGCACCGATCATATCCGCAAGAAATGTGATGGAGACATTAAAATTAATCTCCACTCCGTCTTCTGTCTGCTTTCCGAAATCTCTGGAAAGTTTATAAAGTTTGGATGCAACTTTCCTCTCCGTGTAAAGGCTGCCGACGGAATTCTTCAACTGATGACCTAATCTCCAGATCTTCTTATCCTGCATCTGAATCATGGACTTAGTTAGCTCAAAATCTGTCTTCATGATTCTAAGAAAACGTATTTTAGAAATCACAAATATTTTCCCTGTCTCAATCATCTCACAGCTCACGGTCGAATCATGTTCCTCAAAAATATCATCATTTAATAAATTGGATGGACCAAAAACAAAGAAGATTCTGCGCTTACCCAGGTGACTGATATTATATATGATAGACTTTCCAGTCAGCTGGAAAAACAGATACTGGCTGACTTGACCAGCCTGGATCACAATATCATGCTTCCGGTAATTCCTCACATTTCCTTCCTTCCACAAGATATCCAGTGTCTCCTTAGATATGTTTTTAAAGCATTCCAACTCACATAACATGTTTTCGTTCTTCATAATGTTGTATTCCTCTTATAGTAATTACGACAGAAACAGAAGGTTCACTAATCCTAAGACAAATCCTATCAGAGCGCCAAGATTTACAATCATCGTAAACTCCTTCTTCATGACAGAAAGCACCATATCTTCTACCTCATCAATGCTCATGGCATCAATCTTGTTCTCTACAAGTTCTGCTATATTCACCTTATGTAAAATCCGATCTGTTCCCTCATCCACTATTTTATCATATATGTTAGAAATAGCAATTTTGACCACATCTGAACTGATATCAAGCTTCCCTAACATCTCTTCCACGCTCATGCCAGCATATTCATCGACCTTAACTTTTACAATAGAAGAAATATAATCTCTTCCATCCTCTTTTAGCACTTCCTTAAGTTTTTCTGCAACCCCCTCCATAAATCGATTTACTGTCCTCTCACCCACTAACATAGAAAGAAGGGAACCCTTCAGTCTAGCAAGTATCATCTTAGAACCCTGTTCTTTCACGGTTTCCTCAAATTTGGCATCTAAGAGGGCTTGCACAATCTCATCAGATAGCATCTCGGAAATTGATTCCTTGGTCTCCTCTGCATCAATCTCTTCACTACTAGAAAACTTCAACAGCTGATCTTGGAGAGGGGCCTCAAGGTAAGAGAGAACTTTTTTCACGACAGTGCCCTTCAATTCATCTCTTTTTAAGGCATCAAGAATATCTTGAGAAGTTAGAAGATTATCTCTGATAATCTCTCCTATCTTCTTACCTATTCTTGGCTTCTCTTTTGGTATCGCTCCTGGGGTAAAGGGAAGAGTATGACCAAAAAGCTTGATCTCTCTCTTTGGATGGAACAACATAATTACTGCAACATAATTTGTAAAATATCCAATGACAGCTCCAACTAGAGGTGGACCTAAAATTTTAAAAATATCACTCATAGTAATAAACCTCTCAACAAACTTATATTAATTCATAACTCACATCCCCTCTTGTAAGCAAGCTTACGAGGGATGATGAGTTTTGACACTTAAGTCATTATACGACAAAAAAGCTGTTTAGAGAAATCTAAACAGCTTTTTTATACTGAGACATCGGGGATTCGAACCCCGGACAACTTGATTAAAAGTCAAGTGCTCTACCAAC
>JAXJRI010000140.1:0-14655 GCA_036310685.1 Lachnospiraceae bacterium
AATTTATAATATATTAACAAAAATGATGCTTCAATACAGAAATTGCTTGGATAATATTGCAATAATGTAAACGAAATGGTACGATATGTGCAAGAAATGTGTAAACGATTTCACATAGGAACACACAAGAATGAGAGGGGAGGCCATGGGAGAGAGAAAGCTTATATTCCTGGATATTGATGGAACACTGACAGAGCCTGGACATAATGTTCCGCCAGAATCTGCAGTGGAAGCAATCAAGGAGGCACGTAGGAGAGGACATCTGGTATTCTTATGTACCGGAAGGAATCTCGGAATGCTTTCCCCTGTGCTGGAGGGAGGAATCTACGACGGTGTCGTAGGAAGTTCCGGCGGTTATATTCAGGTTGGAGACAAGGTTATCTATAATCATCCGATGACGGATGAGGAGCGTGCCAAGATTATGGACGCATTTTCTGGAGAGGGAATCTACCGAACACTGGAGTGTCAGAAGGACAGCTTCACCGATGAATCCCTGAAGGAATATCTAGAGGAACATAGCGGTGAGGGAGAGAATAGTGAACTTCTTCGCTGGAGACGTCAGCTGGAATCTTCTTTGAACATTCGACCAATGTCAGAGTATGACAGTGAGCCAGCTTACAAGATGGTGCTGATGGCGCAGGACAAAGAACGTCTGTTAACCGCAGCCCAGCCGGTACTGGATAAATTCAATCTGGTCCTGCAGGGAAGCACCTACGGAATCACTAATGCAGAGCTATTAAGCCGTGCCTTTGATAAGGGAACAGCAGTATCCTATGTTGCAGAGCACTACGGTATTCCACTGGAAGATACCGTAGGATACGGAGACAGCATGAATGACCTTGAGATGATGCAGACCTGCGGCCTTGCGATATGCATGGGCAATGGAGATGAGAAACTTAAGGCAGAGAGTGATGAGATCTGTGGCAGTGTGACAGAAGATGGACTTGCCAATTCCTTCAAGAAACACGGTTGGTGTTAAGTAACAAGTCGAGAGAAAGCAAAATGAAAAGTTTAAAAATTAGGAGGTAAAACATGGCGCTTGATTATGCAAAATGTGCCAAAGAGATTTACGAGACCGTCGGTAAAAGAGAGAATCTCGTAAGTGCAGCACACTGTGCGACACGTCTTCGTCTCGTAACAGTAGATAACAGCAAGGTAGACACAGACAAACTTGACAACATCGATGGTGTCAAGGGTGTATTTGAGAGTAATGGTCAGCTGCAGATCATTATCGGAACTGGAACTGTCAATAAGGTATATGATGAGTTCTTAAAAGTCAGTGGAATGAGCGCAGCAACAAAGGATGATGTAAAGGCAGCCGCAGCACAGAAGCAGCCGATCTGGAAGAGGATGCTTAAGACTATCGGTGACGTATTCGTACCTATCTTACCAGCAATCGTAGCTTCTGGTCTTATGATGGGTCTTGTCGAGGCTCTCGCAAAGATTCCTGGACTTGGTTTCGCAGACACAGACTGGTTTGCATTCCTTGATATGGTATCTAACACAGCCTTCGCCTTCCTGCCAGTAATCGTTGCGATTTCCGCTGCCAGAGTATTCGGCGGAAACATATTCTTAGGTGCTGTTGTCGGATTGATGATGGTACATACAGCCCTCCTGAATGGATGGAATGTCGGAAGTGCTGACGCCATCAATCAGTTCTTCGGAATCACCACAGGTAAGCTTCCGCAGTGGCATCTGTTCGGACCATTCCTGCCGATTAACCGAAGTGGATATCAGGGACACGTTATCCCGGTAATTATTGCAGTCTTCTTCATGAGTAAGCTTGAAAAATGGCTGCACAAACATGTGCCAGAGATGATCGACCTTTTTGTAACTCCACTTACAACTGTTCTTGTAACAGCTCTCATTACTTTCACAATTATTGGACCTATCTTCTCTACAGCTGAGACATATGTACTGACTGGAGCGAAGTGGTTAGTAACTGCAACACATGGATTTGGAGCTCTGGTAATGGGTGCGGTATATCCGGTCACCGTTGTTATGGGTCTTCATCATATGTACAACGTTATCGAGGCAGGTATGCTTGCCGAGGGTGGACTTAACATCTGGATGCCGATTGCATCCGCAGCGAACTTTGCACAGTTCGGTGCCTGCCTTGCAGTAGGTATTAAGACACATCGTCAGAAGACAAAAGCAATCGCAGTTCCATCTGCTCTTTCTGCTTCCTTAGGTATCACAGAGCCTGCTATCTTCGGTGTTAACCTCCGATTCATGAAACCTTTCGTATGTGGTATGATCGGTGGATCTATCGGAGCATTCGTAGCATCTCTGTTAAAGATAGGTGCTACTGCATACGGTGTTACTGGAATTCCAGGATACCTGACAATCAATAACCCTGTACTTTATACTATTATTCTTGCTATCTCCGGTGGTATCGCATTTGCACTTACCATGGTCGTTTGGAAGGGTGAGCCAGCAGACGACCCTGTCGTAGAGGCAGAAGCCGAGGAAGCTGCTGAGGAAGAGGCAGAAGAGAAAGCTGCGGCAGAAGCTGAGGCTGAGGACGCTTATGAGAAAGACGAAGTCGTACCTCTTTGCAACCCGATCAAAGGTAATGTTATCAAGATGGAAGATATCCCTGATCCAACTTTTGCAGCAGGAATCTTAGGAGTCGGCGTTGGTATCGAGCCAGCCGATGAGACAGTATATGCACCTTGTGATGGACAGATCGGTATGGTATTCGATACTAAGCATGCTATCGCACTGATCGGACCAAAGGGAGCAGAGCTTCTGATTCACGTTGGTCTTGATACTGTAGATATGGGTGGTGACGGATTCACTACATTTGTTAATGCAGGAGATCAGGTAAAGAAGGGTGATAAGCTCTTAACCTTCACAATCGATAAGATTAAGGCAGCAGGTCACTCTACTACAACTGCATTCATTGTATCCAATCCAGATGAGTTTGAAGTAACTCCGCTTGAGCCAGGACAGAAAGAAGCTGGAGATGCGGTAATTAACATTAAGTAATGATCAATTGATGATCCTGCACCCGGCGTCTACTTAAGATTGCCGGGTGTTGTCTATAGAAAAGAGATTCGGAGTAGAGTATAATGGATAAGACATATAACAAGCGGTTGATGGACCGTATTGATGAATTAAAATGGCTTTACATGGAGATCTATCATAATGGGGAGATGCTCGATGAGCTGACAGGCCAGATGGAGAATTTTTATCAAGAGCGCAGTGATTCTCTTAAAAAGCTTGACTTAAAACGTGAGAAGAATCCTAACTGGTACCGCAGCAATGACATGCTGGGAATGCAGCTGTATGTTGACAATTTTGCCGGTAATTTGAAGGGAGTTCAGAAGAAACTTGAGTACATTAAGGATTGCCGTGTCAACTATGTACATCTGATGCCTTTCCTTGATACACCGGAGGGCAGAAGCGACGGAGGATACGCGGTATCAGATTTCCGTAAAGTACGCCCAGACTTGGGAGCTATGGAAGATCTTGTTGATCTCACAGAAGAATTCCACGAAGAGGGAATCAGTGTATGTATGGATTTTGTCATGAACCATACTTCAGAGGATCATGAGTGGGCGAAACGTGCCAGAGCCTGCGAGGGCGAGTACATGAGCCGCTATTTCTTCTATAATAATGACACGATTCCGAAACAGATCGATGCCACCGTACCACAGGTATTCCCGACAACCGCACCAGGCAACTTTACCTGGCTTGATGATATCAAACATTATGTTATGACCTCATTCTACCCATATCAGTGGGATCTGAATTATGGCAATCCTCGTGTATTTAATGAGATGATGTATAATTTCCTTTACCTTGCTAATCAGGGTATTGATATCATGAGACTGGACGCTGTGCCATATATTTGGAAGCAGCTGGGAACGAACTGCCGTAACCTGCCTCAGGTACATACTTTAGTCCGCATGATGCGTATCGTCAGTGAGGTTGTCTGCCCTGGAGTTATTCTTCTGGGTGAAGTTGTTATGGAGCCGGTTCAGGTAACCCCATATTTTGGAACAACTGAGAAACCGGAATGTCACATGCTCTACAATGTTACAACCATGGCAACGACCTGGCATACCGTAGCAACCAGAGATACCCGCCTGCTTCGCCAGCAGTTAGATATTGTCAATGGACTTCCAAAGCAGTATGTATTCCTGAATTATCTGCGCTGCCACGATGATATCGGCTGGGGCCTTGACTATCCAACACTGGAGAAAGAGGGCAAATTAGAGAGACCTCATAAAGACTATATTAATGCTTATTTCTTAGGACAGGAAGGCAACTCCAGAAGCCGCGGGGCTCTCTATAATGCAGACCCTGTGACGGGAGATGCACGTTTCTGTGCAACCACCGCCTCTATGTGCGGTATCGAGAAGGCTGGCTTTGAAGACAATGAACTGGAGATGAATCTCTCTATTCAGGAGGATCTGATGCTTCATGCTTACCTCTTCATGCAGTCTGGTATTCCAGTTATCTACAGTGGTGATGAGATCGGACAGGTCAATGATTATTCCTATGAGAAAGACCCGAAAAAGGCTGACGATTCCCGTTACATCCATCGTGGAAAGATGATCTGGGACAATGTCAAGAAGATTGCCAAGAAAGGTACCGTAGAGCAGAGAGTCTTTGACGGAATTGACCAGTTAGAGAAGATTCGTCAGAGCCATAAAGCATTTGTTCAGGATGCAGATACCTGGACCTTAGATACCTGGGAGAATCCGGTTCTCGGCATCGGCAGATACTATGATGGTGAGCAGGTGATCGGAGTGTTCAACTTCAGCGAGGGTCCAGCTACCGCATGGCTCAATGATGAGAAAGAATATACGGATCTGTTAACAGGTGAGAAATGTGATGCAAAATCCATTCCACTTCCACCTTACGGCTTCCGTATCTTAGAGCATACTTTTGAGGAGAAAAAAGAAGACGACAAATAATTCACATGTAAATCAAGAAGCTTGGATAAGTTAATGGTGCTCATGAGTTAATAAGACAGACAAATGACGGGACATAAGGAGGAGGTGTTCATGAATATCAAGGATGTTGCCAAATTAGCGGGGGTATCGAGCGCGACGGTGTCGCGGTACTTCAACCATGGCTATGTTTCAGATAAGAATCGAAGGGCAATAGAGAAAGTTATAAAGGAGACAGGATATCGTCCTTCTGCACAGGCGAAAATCCTCCGTACTAGAAAGTCCAAGACGATCGGACTGATGATTCCAAGATTAGACTCCGCAGCTATGTCTGCGGTTGTCTCCGGAATATTGGAAGAGGTAAATCAGAGGGGATACCACGTCCTGATTGCCAATTCACAGAATGATGCAGAGCGAGAGTTGGAATATATCAAGGAGCTCTCCAGTATGCAGGTGGATGGACTGATTATGCTAGCCACAGTATATTCAGAACAGCTCCGGGAGGCTCTTTCCCATCTGAAGATTCCGGTAGTGATCATTGGACAGAACTTTGAAGGCTTCTACAGTATCTATCATGATGATTATCATGCGACTTACGATATGACAGAGCTGGTGCAGAATCGAGGCTGCCAGCAGATTGGATATATCGGAGTATTTACTAAGGATCAGGCAGTCGGTGAGGAACGTTACCGTGGATTCTGTGATTCGTTAAAAGCCCATGGCCGGGCTGAGATGGCTGGCAACTATGTCATTGCCGGTTTCCGAGTGGAGGAAGGATATGCGGGTGCGCTCGCTCTCTTAAACTCTCACCCGAAGCTGGATGCTATCGTCTGTGCCACGGACAACATCGCAGTCGGTGCCATGCAGTATCTGACGGAGTCAGGTAAGAAGATTCCGGATGATATCATGGTTACAGGACAGGGAGATTCCCTGATATCACGGGTTGTGTCCCCTCCGCTGACGACAATACATTACTATTATGAGGAGAGCGGAACTTATGCAGCTAGGCGGCTTTTCTCCAGAATGTCTGAGGATTCGGAGAAAGAAGAAGGAAGCGGTTTAGGGAAGATGTTCTCCTATAAGATTATTGAGCGGAATTGACGAGGAGGTAATTATGAAGAACATAGATGTAACAGCATTGGGAGAGTTACTGATTGACTTTACTGAGAACGGAACCAGTTCTCAGGGCAATCCAATATTAGAGGCTAATCCGGGAGGGGCACCATGCAACGTGCTTTCTATGCTCGCAAAATTAGGTCATAAGGCAGCTTTTATCGGAAAAGTCGGAAAAGATATGTTTGGTGATCAGTTAGAGGCAGCCATCAAGGAAGTAGGAATTGATACCAAAGGTTTGGTGAAGGATCCAGTAATTCACACTACCTTAGCCTTTGTACATACCTACCCAGACGGAGATCGTGATTTCTCCTTCTACAGAAATCCGGGAGCAGATATGAACCTTACTGAGGATGAAGTAGACGAGGACATGATCCGTGAGTCTAAGATCTTCCATTTTGGAACCTTATCCATGACAGATGATCAGGTTCGTAAGGCAACCAAAAAGGCAATCGCTATTGCAGAAGAGGCAGGAGACATCATTTCCTTCGACCCTAATATCAGAGAGCCTCTTTGGTCTTCCATGGACCTCTGTCGTGAGCAGATTCTTTACGGACTGGAGCATTGCAATGTTCTGAAAATCTCAGATAATGAGATTCAGTGGCTGACAGGAGAGCAGGAATTCGATGCAGGTGTTGCTAAGATTCGTGAGTCCTACAAGATTCCTCTGATTCTGGTATCTGCAGGTAAGGACGGAAGTTTCGCATACTATGGTGACAAACGTGTCTTTGTTCCAGCCTTCGTCAATGAGAATACGATTGAGACAACTGGCGCAGGAGATACCTTCATGGCAAGTGTTCTCCACTATATCCTGGAGAATGGATGGAAGGAGTACAGTGAGGCAGAGCTTACAGATATGCTTCGTTTTGCCAATGCAGCGGCATCTATCGTAACGACACGCCGCGGTGCACTTCGCGTTATGCCAACCAAGGAAGAGGTTGAAAAAGTATTAGCATAAGTTGTTGAGAGCTGCTTCTGATTGGATGATTCCGTCGGGAGCAGTTTTTCTAGTATTATAGGTTCCCTGTTGCCAGAAGGAGCAAAACTGATATAGAATGACTATAGTATACGATGTATCATCCTATTGGAATTTATGTTACAGTTGAGATAAGAATGCATAATACAGTTATGATGAAAATACAGAAGAAGATGGAGTTACAATTATGAGATTTATATCCTGGAATATTGATTCTTTAAACGCAGCATTAACGGGAACCTCTGCAAGATCAGATCTTTCGAGGGCAGTTCTTCGTACTATTGGGGAGGAGGACGCCGACATCATTGCCATTCAGGAGACGAAGCTGCCGGCAAAGGGCATGAACAAGAAACAGGCGGAAGCTCTTGGAGAGTATTTCCCTGACTATGATCATGTTTTTATCAGTTCTCATGAGCCAGCAAGAAAGGGTTATGCGGGCGTGATGGCTCTCTATAAGAAGGGGCTCTCTGTCAAAGCAGAATTTCCTAAGATCGGGGCACCGGAGCCTATGGATGAAGAGGGGAGAATGATTACCCTGGAGCTGCCAGATTACTATTTTAATCTGGTTTACACTCCGAATGCTGGAGATGGATTAAAGAGACTGGCTGAGAGACAGATCTGGGACCAGAAGTACGCAGATTATCTGGCGGAATTAGACAGCAGAAAACCAGTAATCTCCTGCGGTGACTACAATGTCGCTCATGAGGAGATTGACTTAGCTCACCCAGCCAACAATCATATGTCTGCAGGATTTACCGACGAGGAGCGAGCAGGCTTCACCAATCTTTTAAGTAAGGGCTTTACGGATTCCTTCCGCTATCTTCACGGAGATGTCGAGGGAGTCTATTCCTGGTGGGCACAGAGAGTGAAGACCAGCAAGATCAATAACTCAGGGTGGAGAATTGACTATTTCTTAGTCAGTGACCGAATTAAAGACCGGGTCGTAAGATCTGAGATGCTGGATTCCGGAAAGAGACAGGATCACACACCATTAGTATTAGAAATTCAGTAAATGTAACTTTTGGAGGGGAAGGATATGAGTGAGGAAAATAAGAATTCAGAGAAGACAGATTTAGCGGATTTTATGGCCGATTTTATTAAGAACGGCAGCAATGGTAAGATGAAAAATATCATGGAAGCTTATCTGGGCAGTGCGGATCCTGAGAAGCTTAAGGCCATTGAGGGAGGAATCTTTGATGACTTTGTCGGCCATAAATATCATTCCAGAGAAGACAGTATAGAGATAGGTAAATCTCTCAGAAAGAAGGTAAAAAGATCTTCTTATGCCAGCTGGGAAGTGAAGAAAGACCGGACTGAGATCGTCCACATGATTGAGGAAGATGAAAAGACCAGAATTCCAGAACTCATTCCGGTACGTCATGAGAGGATGGGAGCTTCTGCCTTCGCCTTCTATCGCGGCACTGCCAATATTATGGCAAGAGACCTGTCTGAGAAGCAAGTAACAGGAATTCGGGCTCAGCTCTGCGGTGACGCCCATATCTCCAACTTCGGATTTTTCGCTTCTCCAGAACGTCGTATGGTTTTTGATATCAATGACTTTGATGAGACCCTCCGGGGACCTTGGGAATGGGATCTGATGAGACTCTTAACTTCCATCGAGATCTGCGGACGGGACCGTGGATTCACTGAGGAACAGAGAGAGGTTGCCGTTCGTGAAGCAGCACAGACTTATCACAAAGCCATGCAGGATTTCTCGGAGATGGGTAATCTTGATGTCTGGTATGCCCGCACGGATGTGGAAAGTCTTCTGGTCAATCGATCAGAGGCACTGGGAACTGCCCTGGTTGAGCAGATTAAGGCAGCTACAGCGAAGGCGATGAAAAAAGATTCCACCAAGGCTATTGCCAGAATGACAGAAACAGTGAATGGTTTCCTGCGGATAAAAAATAATCCTCCTTATACCATCCCGTTAAGTGAACTTCCAGCAGAAAAATATGGGCAGCAAAGTATCATGGAAGCCCTACATGCAGGCGAGAAACAGTATCGCTTGTCTCTGCCAACCGAAAGAAGGAAGCTGATTGACCAGTATGAGATTGTGGATATGGCTCTGAAAACCGTGGGAGTCGGAAGTGTAGGACTCAGGAACTGGATTGTAGTTCTGGAAGGAAGACCGGGTGGAGATTATCTGGTACTGCAGATCAAGCAGGCCAAGGAATCTGCCTTAGAAGCGTATGCTGGAAAGAGTCCATATCTGGTTCATGGACGCCGAGTTGTTGAGGGGCAGCATGCCATCCAGGCAACAGGAGACATCTTCTTAGGCTGGATGCGGATGCAAGGAACAGACGGTGTAAAGAGAGACTTCTATGTCCGTCAGCTGTGGAATTCAAAGGGATCCCTGAAGCTTGATGATATTGATTATGAGAGCTTAATTGGAATCGGTTCCATGTGTGCCTGGACCCTGGCCCGTGCCCATGCCAGAACCGGTGACCGTCATGCTATCGCAAGTTATATTGGCAAATCTGACGTCTTTGATCAGGCGATGATTGGTTTCGCCAAAGCCTATGCTGACCAGAATGAGTACGATTACGAGATTTATAAGAAATACAACTTTATCAAATAGGGATCAGTTGAAAAAATCTAACTGAACGAAGGTAAAGAAAGATCAGAGGGATCTGCCAGGCAGCGGCAGATCCCTTTTACAAGTGGGAAAATCTAATGTTTGGCTTTTACAGCATTTCCTTCTCTAAGGAATACATAATTATTAGCATCAGATTCTTCCTCGGAGAAACGAAATCCCAGCCTATCGTAGGCTTTGATCTCAGAAAGTTCTTCTATCTGATTCTCCGCCATATAGCGGACCATATCACCGCGAGCCATCTTGGCGTAGACGCCCTTCTGAACGATCTTAGTATTCTCAGAATCGCTGTATTCTCCAAAAATACAGGTAACATAATGATCTTCCGTTTTCAGGTACTTTTCAATACACTTGGAGTATTCCTTGGATGCCAAGTTGAGGATGACATGACTTTCATCAACCACAGCATCGTATAATTTCCTTCCCCAATAGTCGTACAAATTCTTTTTGCCTCCGATTTTTGCTTTTGCCTGCATCTCAAGTCGGTAAGGAACGACACCGTCTAACGCTCTTAAGCAGCCGTACATGCCAGAAAGAATTCGCAGATGTTCCTGAACATAAGGATAGTAGTTTTCCTCAAATACCTCTGGCGCCATATACTGAAAGGCAATCCCATCGTAGGCGAGAACAGCAGGAGTCAGGGAAGCGATATCGCTAAGATATGTGCAGGATAGTCGCTCATAGTTCTCTCTGGCTAGTTTGTCACTGCAGGCCCAGAGCTTTTTGGCAGAGTCGAAGTCTAGAGATTGTAGGTAGACAAGGACTTGGGATGCTTCCTTTAAAAACTCTGGTTTTGTGGCAGGGAGTATGATATCTGTATCAATTCGCATCTTTTTCGCAGGTGATAAGATGATTCTCATGATGGTTCTCCAATCTAATATCGCATGGTCTGATAACGTTCTTATCATATCTTAGCCTACTACCCATTCTGAGTAAAGATGTCTTTCTAGACTACCCATAAAGTGATAAGTTTTACATGAATTACAAATAATATAATATCTGTTTACACATGAATGTTAACAATATATCATTGTAAGTCGTTGCTACACTAAGATTTGTATAAGTAAATGTGAAATAATGATGAGAAAACTATACAAGTTACACAAACATTTTTTCAAGACAAATATAAGTGAGAACTTACTTTTCGATGTTTTTAGCTTCATTGACCCGTCTTTTTGAATCTTCAAGATATGGCTTATTTAAAACATATTTTATATATAGTACTTACTCACCACACGAATAGAATCGTATAAAGCGAACTTTCAGAGATTAAGTAAGTACTCACATTTTCTGAAAAAGAAAAGGATTCTAGATTACCCCAGATAATGTTAATAATATAACGTAAATATTGGTGAGGAAAGTAAGGTTTCCCTCATGAATTTAAAGTTGATACTATATAGTCAGTTCAGGAGAAGTGATGAGCTCTTGAAAACAAGAACTTAAATTAAGAAGTTCAGGCCCAGCTAGCCTTAAGATATGTCATGACAGTACATCAGATCATAAGATTATTAGAAACCGTTTTAGATGATGATGGTAAATTTGGAAATTGGAGGGAACAATCATGAGAAAGTCTTTTGTACAGTCAATGAAGAGAACAGTTATCGCAGCAGTTACAGCAGTCGTAGCAATCAGTGCAGTCGCAGTTCCAACACAGGCAGCGACCTACTACAATCCGTATACTTTATATAAGAAAGCACCTAAGAAAGTCGTTAATAAATTTGTACAGTCCAACGGAACAGTTGAAAGAGTGAAAAATATCCCTGGAAATCCAGGAAGATATCAGGGTAACCATTCCTGGGTATACTCGGGAGCCTTATCCACAAGTGTTAATCGAATCAAGGTTAATTGCAAGATCCAGCATGTAACCTACCATGAACTTGGACATGCCTTAGCATTCATGTACTGGGCAGAGAGAAATGACTTCTCCGCAAAATTCCCAGATGAGACAGCGCAGTGGAATAAGATCTATAGAAAAGAAAGAAGAAAATATAACTTCGAAAATAGAGGATATGTAACAGCTACTTCTAGCGAGTACTTCGCACAGGCATTCGCAACTTATTGCTTACATAAAAAAGCCATGAAGAAGAGACTTCCAAAATCTTATAAATATGTGAATAAGATTGTTAAGGGTTTATAGGAGAAGATATGAACCACATAAATCGTTGATAGCACCAGGCTATCACATCCCGCCAGGCAGCAACCATCAGCAGCCGGCGGGAATTTTTTAGTACCATAGAAGTGTAATTATTGGGAAGTAATTATCCCCATTAGTTGCACTTATTTTTTTGTTTGTGGAGATATAGGAAGAGTTTATGTTAGGTTCCGACACAGAAATTCATGTTGTTCGTTGATTTCCTTAATATGTGCTTCGATGGTTGGTAGCAAGTATGAAATATGGTACAATCTATAAGTGAATGAATAAAGAAGGTGAAAATTATGAAGCATATCATGTTAGGGCAGATCATTCTGATTCTGTGCTGTATAACCTATCTGGCATTCTGGTTTATGGAAACGATCTATCACAACAGAGCTTTTGCTAATTACAGGATGGCTTGTTTTAGAACTCTGCATGATGAATGTCTTATCAGGTGGAGGAATGGATCAGGCTAGACTTATGGCTATGCTTATCGTTATTGTGATTGTTTGGCTTATCAGTATGATCTTATATATGCTTTACTATCGGATAGAGGCGGGACATGCATTCTATGCGGCGATGGTGCCGCTCATCACTGAGGCACTTGCTATGCTGTTCTGTGTTATCCGTATTGGAAGCAGTAAGATGATTTAAGAAAGAAGAACAAAGGAATCAAGGAGGAAAGTAAAATGCTGTTTATTGAATACCCAAAATGTTCTACCTGTAAGAAAGCGAAAAAATGGTTAGATACTCACGAGATTGAATATACAGACCGTCATATCGTGGAGGATAATCCAACTTATGATGAGCTCAAGGAATGGTATCAGAGAAGTGGACTTCCGCTGAAACGTTTCTTCAATACCTCAGGCAATGTCTACAAGAATCTTCATCTGAAAGATAAGCTTCCGGATATGAGTGAAGACGAGCAGCTGAAGCTTTTGGCAACTGACGGCATGCTGGTCAAGAGACCAATTATTGTGAAAGATGACCAGATCCTCGTCGGATTTAAAGAAGCCCAGTGGGAGACTGAATTACAGGCTGAATAATATTAAACTCACTAATACCCACGGGCAAGCCCGTGGGTTTCCCCGCCTAACCATTTATGACCCGCGCTATGCATATGAAAAAATAAAATAATAGAAAGTAAATGTTACAAAAAATAAAAGGAAGTGAAAAGTATGAGAATTCGAAAAATCATTTTCAGCCGTGTGACTTTGATGCTTCTGATGGTAATCACAGAGGGTCTGTTGATTGCCTTATTTGTCCACTGGCTTGGAAGAAATGCAGGCTGGATTTCCGGTGGACTGAGAATCATTAGTATATTTATTCTACTTAATATCGTGAGGACCAGCCGGCATCTTTCGGCAGATATCATGTGGATATTTGTCATATTCCTATTTCCAGTGTTTGGAACCGCTGTGTACATTATTCTTGGAACGAATATTATTACCAGCAGGCAGACCTGGCGGTTGGTCGGTACAACTGCGGACAGCAGAAAGTATTACCAGCAGGATCCCAAGGTATTAACGGAAGCATCGGACCAATTTCCTGCCTGTAAGGGACAGCTCCGTTATCTATCGGATTATGCTGGGTTCCCAGTTTATGAAAATCATGAGGAGGGATTCCAGTATTATCCTCTGGGAGATGATGGATTCCCAGTTATGTTAGAAGAGATGAAGAAAGCTCAGAAGTACATTTTCTTAGAGTACTTTATCATTGATCCAGGAGAGATGTGGGACCAAATGCATCAGGTGTTAAAAGAGAAGGCATCTCAAGGAGTGCTGGTAAGAGTGCTCTATGATGATATGGGAAGCTTTACAACACTGCCGATGCATTATGCAAATACTCTGGAGGAAGAGGGCATCCACTGTATCCCATTTAACCGGATCTCGCCAGTCTTAGGTGCCATCATGAATCACCGTGACCATCGAAAGATTCTGGTGATTGATGGCAAGACAGCATTCTCCGGTGGTATTAACCTGGCAGATGAGTATATTAATGCCATTGAACGATTTGGACATTGGAAGGACAACGTGATTCGGATTAAGGGACCGACAGTATGGTCCTACACTGTTATGTTTCTGACTCACTGGAAGGCCTTATCTAAGGAGGATGAAGATTTTACTAAGTATAAAGTGGAGGGAGGATATCCGACAGAGGAAAAAGATGGCTACATCATCCCTTATGCGGATTCTCCATTAGACCGCGATCATGTGGGCCAGGATGTCTACATGAATATCCTGAATGAGGCAGAACGTTACTGTTATATCATGACCCCTTATCTGATCCTGGATAATGAGTTTGTGAATGCTTTAATCCTGGCTTCTGCCCGAGGGGTGGATGTCCGCATCATCACACCAGGAATTCCAGATAAGAAGACAGTTTGGGGAGTGACCAGATCCTTCTATGAGGAATTGATTCGAGGAGGAGTCAAGATTTTTGAATATACTCCTGGCTTTGTCCATGCTAAAGTATTTGTCTCAGACGATAGGGTAGCAACGGTTGGAACGATCAACCTCGATTACCGCAGTCTGTATCTTCATTTCGAGAACGGAACCTGCCTGGTCGGATCCAAAGAAGTGCTGAAGGTAAGAGATGACGTCGGGGAAACGATTAGGCAGTGTCATGAGTTTACCTTAAAAGAAGCGAAATTCGGACCAATCGCTAATATAAAGAATTCAGTGATACGAATTTTTGCCGGACAGTTATGATTTGACTGCCGGACCAACGGAGTTGTAAAGCGACGTAATATTCCGTAGTCACTTTTGACACCCACGTCATGATATGGCTTAAGTGTCCGAGCTGAAGGGCACTCTATAACTTTCCACTAATGGCTGTGTTAGTTAATTTTATTGAAACTAGTACTAACATTTGACCGGCAGAAACCAGTCTGGGCGAGCCATCGCCCGCTATCTGATATGACTCAGACTAC
>JAXJRI010000141.1:0-2031 GCA_036310685.1 Lachnospiraceae bacterium
TAGAAAAATTATATTATGTTGCAGTAAAATCATATCAAGTGAATTCTTTAGACATAACTAGTCTGGAAATTTGGAATTACCCTATTACCTATTCAAAAGAGTATAGTATTTAGAGGAAAAATACTATTTCAAAGTGTGAGTTAATCCTCTTTAGTACAATATACTAAATTAGATAAAAGCAATTTGGTGATATGTCAAGAAGCCATTAAAAAAGAAAAATAGCAGATTTCATAAAGAAGGGTAACTTTAACAGACCTGCTGTCGCAAAGCAGCAAAAACAGGTTTCAGAAAGCGGTATGGATCACTTACTCTTCGCCGGAGAGTAAAGTTGATTCTTGTCCAGCAGACCAAAAATCAAACGTATTAATTTACGGGCTGTCAACGCGAGTGCACGTTTGTGCTGATGTTTTGGAACTTCAGCATACTTCTTCTGGTAGAAAACAGCATATTCCGGGCAGTATTGAGCCACACTGCCGGCTGCCTGGATCAAATAGTACCGGAGATAACGGTTTCCAGCCTTGTTCATAGGCCTGTCTTCGGCTTCGAATTCACCGGAGTCATTATCTTTCCAGACGATACCGCTGTATCTGGCAAGAGAATTGTTGTCAGGAAAACAACGCACAGATCCCATCTCGGCAAGAATGCCGGCTGCATAGACCGGCCCTATACCGGGAATGGAACGAAGGATCTGATACTCTGTCGGATTCAGACCGGCAATGAGTTCAGCAATGGCTTTATCGAGAGCCTTCAGCTGCTTCTCATTTGCCCTGATACAGTTGAATGAGCAGCTGATCGAAGTAGTGATCGGCTCATAAAGACTCTTATCCAGGCGGTAGGAATCCCTGGCGGCTTTTTGAAGCAGTCTGGCAATCTCTTCGGGTTCGGCGAAGCGACCGCGACCGTGATCAGAGATAAAAGTGACCAGATCCTCAAGAGGAGTATTAACAATCTCCTCCGTGGTTTTAAACTCAGTAAGAATTGCTTCGGCAGTTGAACCAAACTTATTGGATAATAGGGTATCTGCCCCATCCAGAAGAGCGAACTGGCTGAATTTCAGAAAAATGTTGTTCAGCGCGTAGTTCTTTTCTCTGGCAATACATTCAGAGATGTGTTTCCTCTGGCGGGTCAGACGTTGGAGAGCCAGATACTGAGCGCCGCGCCATGGTTCGATGGAGATCCGTCCAACCCGGATGAAGTCGGCGACAACGAAGGAGTCGATACCGTCGTTTTTACCAATGCCGGCAAAAGACTTTTTGTAGTTGGCGACTTCTTTAGGATTGAGGCAGAAGACCTCGGCATGGTAGGGCTTAAGGGCATCGCTGGTGGAAAGATAATTCGCCACGTGGACGCCATAGAAGCTGGTGGACTCCATGGCGATCAGGACATAACGGAATTCCGCATGTACTGCTAAAACGGCAAGGATCATGGATTCAAGCTGCTCGACACCGCTGGCGGCGTTGGGAACCGACTGCATGTCGATCAACCGCTCAGAATCGAAGTTCATTGCAGTGATGAAGTTCTTCCGCGAGCCGATATCAAGCCCTACACAGAGCGTTGAAAGATGATCAATTTTTTTACGTTTCTTCACGGCTTCACCTCCTTTCTTTTTGGGATGGAGAAACAACCAAGGCTGATCCCGGACCACCATGTCATGCAACCTCGCGTAATAAGCATTCATGCGACGAAAATACCCTGCTGGCGGCTGACGGCGCAGATGCAACATTTGTGTAAGCATCAGGAACATGGTGCCCAGGGTGCAAGCTTTCAAAGCAATGGCGGCGCGGATGATGTGGCGCATCGATCCGATCCGGCTTGCAAGGATTAATCAGCAGTACCCTTGAGAAGGTTCCTCTGGGACTAATTATAGCGTCCGGAGAGCCGAGGTAACACAGGAAACTATTAACCGTATAGATGGATAGATCCTAAACGGAGAGAACCTCCAGACAGGCACTAGTGATCTATTCCTCTATAACACAGAAAAAGATAAGCCCAGACCCTGTGTATCTAGGGCTCAGGCTTATCATACGAGGA
>JAXJRI010000142.1:0-14773 GCA_036310685.1 Lachnospiraceae bacterium
AATTTATAAGTATCCTCCTTCAAACCGGTAATACCCCTGGTATTACGGCAGAATGAGAAGTATCTCCATCCAAGGAAATGTACGAAACGATTAGCGAAGCTTCCTGTTACATTCGGATCTACTCGCTCTGTCTGTAAAGTCATCATTCCCAGAACGTCAATGATAAACCATGGGATAAGACAAATTCCCAAAAGTCCGTTACAAATTCTTAAAATCACTGCCAAAATGCATCGAAGTGCGTTAGGTTCCGGGTCCAGCTCATCGTCTACTAGCTGTGGCATATGAATATCAATCGTATCTTCTCCATACTCGAGAAGGCCCTTCTTCTCCTGGGTTGCAAACTCTACCGTGAACGGTGCCTGTTTATATGTCACTCCATTATAAGTGATGTCGAAAGTCAGCTGACAATCCTGCCATTCGATATTCCAGAAAAATTTATCTGGGAAATAATCGTAAGTCGCATAGGCGATACCCTTCTCCACCTTAGTATTGAAATCGAAGCTTGCGACCGGCATTGGAAGCCTCCTGCTGTCCCCATCTGTTTTAAGGACCATTTCAATACGAGGTGCATGATAATTCGGTTCATATTCATCGCACTGAATCTGTACGGAAATACGCAGAACATAACGTTCTGTCACATCTTTATCCAGCGAAATCGATTTGACTGCTGTTTGAATACCCATCTTTTATAACTCCTTATAATCTCTCTTTCATTTTCTCATATTTTCCAATTATAGCATCACTAAAGTACGAACTCAACTGAGAACTCCTGATTTCACAAAAAAATACCGCCGACACATATGTCGACGGTATAGATATCTTATACTAAATGATAATGAGCAATTAATTACTCAATTACGTCAAGCCATCCCTCTGGTGCTTCAATCTGAGCATGCTGGATACCTACCAGTGTATCATAGATCTTCTGGATTACAGGACCCATCTTCTCCATTCCGCTAGGGAACTCAATCGTCTCATTCTTAGAAGGATTAACAATCTTACCTACTGGAGAGATCACAGCGGCTGTTCCGCAGAGACCACACTCTGCGAAGTCCTTAACCTCACTATATAATACCTCTCTCTGCTCTACCTTCATGTTAAGGTAATGCTCAGCTACATAGCAGATAGAACGTCTTGTGACAGATGGAAGAATACTATCTGACTTAGGTGTTACTAATGTGCCATCCTTTGTGATGAAGATGAAGTTAGCTCCACCAGTCTCCTCAACCTTAGTTCTTGTTGCAGGATCAAGATACATATTCTCAGCATATCCCTGTCTGTGAGCCTCCATAATTGGATGTAAACTCATAGCATAGTTAAGACCTGCCTTGATGTGACCTGTTCCACGAGGTGCTGCACGGTCAAAGTCTGATACTCTGATTGTTACTGGCTTTGCGCCACCCTTGAAGTAAGATCCTACAGGTGTTACAAAGACACGGAACTGATACTCATCTGCTGGCTTAACACCGATAACAGGATTCGTACCGAACATGTAAGGTCTGATATATAAAGAAGCTCCTGTGCCATAAGGTGGAACATAATCAATATTGGCCTTTACAACCTTCTCAACTGCCTCAACGAATCTTCCATCTGGAAGAGTAGGCATCTCCAGTCTCTCACAGGAGTTTTTAAAACGCTGCTCATTCTGATCAGGACGGAAGACAACAACATGTCCCTGCTCTGTTCTGTATGCTTTCATACCCTCGAAGCAGGACTGAGAATACTGAAGAACTCCAGCGCACTCACTTAATACTACTTTATCATCATCTGTGATGACACCGTCATCCCACTTACCATCCTTATAATTTGTTACATACCTGGCCTCTGTCTTTTGATATCCGAATCCGAGATTCTCCCAATCGATATTCTTATCTGCCATTTCTACTACTTCCTTTCACTTTAATTCATAAAATCGAACGTGAAAATATTGTAGCACATTTTAATCTCTTTTTCCACACTTACCGTAAAATTATGAAATTTTGATATTTAAATCTTTCATAATATAATTACCTTGGGCCAAAGACTTACCGATTTACCAAGATATATCCGCCGGAATTAGCTTCCTTATCATAATAAACTGATCCTGCTGTTCTTGTATTCGAGAACATATATCCAATCAAACTTTCAACATACTCATACTTAATCCTCTGAGTTGTACCAAAACTGCTGCGATTTGCGGAATCTAAGATGATAGCTCGACCCATGCTATCCATTCCAACTAATGCCAATGTATGCTTACTATTAGACCACTTCTTATCTGTAATTCCCGTAAACCGATTCTTACTAGAGACTTCTATAATGACTGGTCTTCCACTGTAGAGATGATTTTTGATATCTTCAACGACCGTGGTATCGTTAAACTGCTGCACATATTGATTTGATACACCATGGGATGAGAGCACATTGCTGATTCCAAGAAGAGAGATTGGCATCTTACCATTCGTATTCGTATAATTTTCATTCCAGCTGGCACCTAAAACCCTAGGCTCAATCACCTCAATCATCGTTGTTGGGTTAAATTCTACATCACTAGAGATACCTAAGCCTGTCATAGTACCAGCGATTGCACATGCACCACATCCGTGACTCTTTATAAAGTTATGAACCCGGGTTGTTCCTGCATTTGAATCATACTGACCAAATGCGGTGTAAGTTCTTGATCCCCCGGCTGCATTGACTGTTACTTGAGCAATATCTCCCCTAGTATCCATTGGAAGAGCTGAGACATCAGTCACATACCGCTCAACTACAGCAATATCCATAGGAAGAGTTACCATCCCAGTCTTACAATAAATCTGAGCATTGCCATAAGCATTGGCCCTGACTAATCCATTGGCATCCACACTGGCAACATTAGGATTCGATGAAGAGAACTGAACTGGCTCTCCCCCTCCAAGAATCTGAATCGCATAGGTATCCCCAGGCTGCAATTGTACACTGCTGCTCGCCAGTTTCGCCACGCAGACAGTCATCTTGATCTTTTTTCCACGAGTCTTTAAGAGAATCTTTGTCTTGCCAGGAGCAACCGCTGTAATCTTTCCGCTCTTGCTTACTTTAGCCACTTTCTTATTATAGGACTTTAAAAATGTAGTTCCTCTTCCATACCTTACTTTAACTTTATAATTTTTCCCAGGAGCTAAGCTTACGATACTTTTTGTTGGACCATATACCTTAATCTTACTGCGAACAGTACGCCCACCTACCTTCGCCTTGATATAGGCTGTACCACCTGCAACTGCCTTCACAGTTCCCTTTTTTGTAACAGTAGCAACACTAGGCTTTGTGGACTTCCACCAGCGAATCTTCTTCTTGCCTCTTCCATAAACTTTTAATTTCAGTTTTGAGCCAGACTTCAGATACACCGAGGTCTTGTTCATCCTTACCTTAGCGCTGACCTTTGGGGCAGGCGCTGTTATCAGGATTCCAACAGCTAAGACGACTGGAACCGCAGCCCACAGTTTCCTTTTTGAATACTTCATGACTTCTCCTCTCTCTAAGCAGTCTTTCAAGTAAATGTTATAATTTCAATTCTTTGCACCACAAATCCGCAAGAATCTTCATCCCTTCCTTCGTCGGATGGACGGTATCGATTGCAGGATATTCCTGATCATAGGAAGCCAAATCTGCCACAGAAACTTCTTCTTCCTCCGCCACTTTTCGGATAATATCCGAATAGACAACTGGAGAAATTCCACTCTCAGCATTAAAGAAGTCAATATCATCTGGATCATCCAGATATCCTCTGATGATGGTTGCGCACCAAACTTCGGCATAAGGATACAAGGCCTTCAGTTTAAAAAGAAGTGTATGGTAGGCCTCCTCGAATTCCTCCGGAAGCACCTGGAATGCCCAATCATTGGTTCCCATAGCCACCAAAATCACCTCAGGATCACCTTTTCTTCCAAGATCCTTCACTCGGACATCGGAAATCCCTGCGATAGAAAAGTTACCTGAAACCATACTTGACATGATGGAGTTATTCACCAATAATTCTCCGCCTGCTTTGTTAATCACCTGCATCCACCAGGTATCCTCAGGAGTCTTCACTCCTGTCGCATCCTGCATATCAATATCATAGAACACTCCACCCTTTGGAGTGATTCCTGCGAATGTACTAATAGAATCTCCCAATATTGAAAACTTTTTGCCACCCATCTTACATACCTCCCAATATAATCAATCCTATTATACTCTACTAGGATAAAGAATGACAATTGAAAGAATATGGAAAAATCCTCAAAAACTTATCGATAAACTACCGAGTTGGCAATTCCGAAATCTCCTCCTGCATCTCGGAATTTATTATTCTGCTCTTTTGTTAAGAGAGAAAATGTTCCAACCCGAATTCCTTTTTTGTGGGCATACCTCATAAGAGAAGGGGTAAATGGATGATTGTCATAATATTTTATCAGGATAAAATCAGCCCCTGCCTGGTTTACCTTCCGAATTCTCTTTCTTCTAAGTGCATTCGTGTTAGCTCTTGTAAGGAAGCCTGTATTCATAGACTTATACTCGGTAAGAAGATGGAGAACTTTCCCTGTCTGACCGAAGACATAACTGTTTCGAAGCATCTTTTTCTTTTTCAGCTTACGATAAAAATATCTTGCATCCTTCTCTGTAAAACTTGAAGATGTCTTTACGTGGAAGAAGACCTTCATGTTGTTCCTGCTTGCCCAATCTACGACTTGAGAAAATGTCAAGATATAGAGTCTCCCGTTTCTTCCCCATCCATTGTCCTGCCTGATTGGATATTTTTTGAGATTTCTTCTGGTAAGATTTCGCACAGTCTTATTAACCCCAGTCATTCTTCTAAGATTATAATCATGAGTAGCAATCCACTCCCCCTTCTTGTTCTTCCAAATATCCACCTCAAAATATCCATAACCGTTCTGCTTCGCCTTAGCAAAAGCTGCGTATGTTTCTTCCGGTGCATCCTTCATGTCCCCTCTGTGAGCGACAGGATGATAGACTACGTTTTTAATACCTTTTGCACTAGCCCCAACAGAAAGATCTGTAACAGCTAAACATACTGTCATGATAACAGCCCATAATTTCTTCATATATTTCCCCTTTCGCTGATAAATTACATATTGATTAATATAAGGGTAAACGAAATATTCGTCAACTCTTAAGTATGCATAGATATTTTGACAACAACGCCTGCTAACAAGCTAGACTTCCACCTGCGTTCCACTTGCATTTAGCACAAAAAAAGCTGACTGCCATCAAGGGCAGCCAGCTGATAATTTCTATTCAGTTAATCTTCATCTTCCGGTAGGTCCGCAAAGATACCCGTCTTCTGTAACACAAGCAGTGTTCCAATCATCAAGACAATCGCGATTGGAAGATCAATCCATGCATTCGGAATAAACCCTGCGATAACATAGCTGACTGCACTGACCGCTGCAGCAGTAATCGCGTATGGAAGCTGCGTAGCTACGTGAACGACATGTACACACTGTGCACCCGCACTCGCCATAATGGTTGTATCTGAGATAGGAGAACAATGGTCTCCACATACAGCGCCTGCCATGCAGGCACTCATACAAACGATACCATGTGGATTAGTCAGTGGGAAGACACCTAAGGTGATTGGAATTAAGATACCAAAGGTTCCCCAAGAAGTACCTGTAGCAAATGATAACAGACATGCGATCAGGAATACGATTGCTGGAAGGAAAGACTGAAAGCTTCCTGCAGAATGTTTTACCACAACCTCAACGAACTCCTTCGCACCTAAACTATCTGTCATACCCTTTAAGCTCCATGCAAATACAAGGATTAAGATAACAGATACCATAGAATTAAATCCTTCTGGAATACTAGCAGTAATCTCCTGGAATGTTAACACCCTTCTCACAAGATAGTAGATCATGGTAAGAACTAAAGTTACAGCGGATCCCAGCATCAGACCAACCGATGCATCAGAATTAGAGAAAGCAGAAACAAAGTCAGTTCCTGAGAAAAATCCACCAGAATAGATCATACCAATTACACAGGCGATGATCAGGACGATAATAGGAAGTACTAAGTCTGATACCTTTCCCTTAGGATTAACCTTAGTATCTTTCTCATCCATCAATCTCTTCATTCCAGAGAAGATATCTCCCTTCTCCTTAGCATTCTTCTCGTACTTAGCCATAGGACCATAATCAAACTCTGTAAATGCTAAGTATAACATCATGATAATTGTGAGTAATGCATAGAAGTTATATGGGATTGCACGAATAAATGCAGTAAGTCCGTTACCCTCATCTACATAAGAAGCAACCGCAGCTGCCCAGGATGATACTGGTGCGATAATGCAGACCGGTGCAGCTGTCGCATCAATCAGATAAGCAAGCTTTGGTCTGGAAATATTACTCTTGTCACAGACTGGACGCATAACAGATCCAACCGTCAGACAGTTAAAATAGTCATCAATGAAAATCAAAACTCCAAGAACAATCGTCGCAAGCTGTGCACCTGTTCTTGTCTTAATATGCTCGGAAGCCCAACGACCAAAAGCACTGGATCCGCCCGCCTTATTCATCAGCACAACCAGGATTCCTAAGATTACTAAGAATACCAGAATACCTACGTTATAGGAATCAGCTAATGACTTAACAATACCATCATTGAATACATGAACCAGAGTTCCCTCAAAACTAAAATTAGAATAGAGAAGCCCACCGACAACGATACCTAAAAACAAAGATGAATAAGCTTCCTTAGTAATTAACGCAAGAGCAATCGCGACAATTGGTGGAAGCAACGACCAGAACGTCATATAGAATGGCGTATCCGGAACCTTATCGCCTGCTTCTTTTGCGAAGACAGACACGCTAAAAAGCATGGTCAACACCGCAGTGCTGCCCATACCTGCTAGCAAACGATTCTTCATATTCCCCATGGGTACAAAATCCTCCTAACAATAATTATTTCCCTTAATACATAGAACGAATTATACCACAAATATAAATGATTGACTATGTATATCTTTAGATTTTAACAATTAAAGTGTAGAAGAATGAAAAAGGCACAAATTCCTATCCGTGCCTCCCTCAAAAATATAGATATTCACTATAAATTTTCTAGTTCGCTACATACCTCTCGACAATTGTATCTGTGACATACTCCTCCTTCAAAGCCTGAAGGGAAGCAAACTGTTCTGTCTCAGTATGAGCCAGCTGCGCTTCTTTACTCTCCCATTTCTCCAGAAGGAACAGTTCATTCTTATCTTCACAAGAATTATAATATTTATAACAGATACATCCATTCTCAGTATTAAAATACTTAGCAAGTGGAGCAATCGCATTGTAATACTCCTCACGAAGACCGTCCTTTACAGTGTAAGTAACATTAAGTACCAAAATAATATCTTCCTCCCTCGTATAACAGATAAGATTTAAAGTTCTGCATTTCTTAGATAACAGGCCCACCCCAGAAGGAGCGGACCTATCTTCAAAATATAACTGTAATATTGAATTATTCCTTCTCCAACAGCTATTCCTCGTCCTCTAAGATCTCTCCTTTTCTCTTTCCAAGAATCAGAAGATCAAGATCGTTATCTGAGATATGTCTGATCTCTTTTCTTTTAATCAAGTAGAAAATGATTCCAAGTAACACCCATACTCCCAGTGCCACAAAGGATGGCATCTTCATCTGTGCTGGAGAAATTGGCAATAATAGAAGTGCCAGGATAAAGGCAGAAATCAAAGTGCCCCCTAAAGCGATCACCGGATTTAAGGAATTCTCGCTATGATCTGCCCTCGCCATCCTAAACGCTGCAGCACATGTATAGCAATAGCCAATGCCAGTGCCTACAGAACACATGTCAATGACCCAACTCAGTACATTTCTTCCGAAAAATGGACAGATAAAACAGATTACCATAACAAATGCTAATGCCACACTTGGGGTATGGTGTTTTGTACTGATTTTGCTGAAAATTCCCGGTAACATTCGAGCCCTACCCATGCTGAAAAGCAAACGGCTGGATGCCAGGTAAAAGCCATTGATTCCTGTACAGATGGCCATCATGACAGCAACTGAGATAAAGGATGTTCCAATTCGTCCCATGGACCGCTCAAGCATCGCTCCAGTAAGCCACTTGACGTGATCCCCATTGGCTTCCTTAAGACCGAATAAATCCTGCCATGGAATGACGACATCTGTGATCACTGCCATGGAAATATAGATTAACGCTCCAATTAATAACGCAGAAACAATCAACTGCTTTACCTTCTCATGCGGAAAAGCGTACTCTTCTGCTGCCTGTGGAATGGTATCAAATCCAACAAAACAATACGGGGTAACAACAAGGATTGAAAGGACTCCTGCTACTAAAGATTTATTGGCACCATAATAAGGTTTTAGATTTTCAATACTGGTACCTCCAGTTACAAAGGTTCCAGCCACAGCAATGGCAACGGTAAGACATAATAAGATAGCCATATAAAGCTGAATCTTACCGGTTTTCCGGATGCCCCAATAATTTAACACTGCAAATAATAAGAGGAAAAAGATAGACAGTAATACCTCTCCCAGATAAACTCTGTATCCTGCCATGGTATAAAGATATCCGAATTTAAAAAGTTTGGGAAATATATAAGATGCCAACACAGGTATTGCAGTTGCATTCATCGCTGCCAGTGTAATATATCCAAGCAGCATCATCCATCCACAAGCAAATGCGGATTTTCGTCCGAAGGAATAGTAAGCATAGGCGAATTCTCCACCTGCCACACGGATCTTAGGAATCAGATAAGAATAGCACAGACCAATAACAATCATCAGGCCGACGCCAATCACGAATCCAAGAATCAAAGCCACCGGGCCACCTGCCTGCTTTGTCCATTCACCGCCCTGAATAAAACATCCCCAGCCGATAATGGCACCGACAGCCAACGCCCAAACAGCCCCCGCATTCATTCCTTTACTCAATTGTTTCTCGTTATTTTTCTCTTCCAAAGTATTATCTCCTTATACGTGGTTAACGTACAACATCTAAACAATGATACTCCGTTTCCGAAGAGAAGGCAACTTTAAATTATTATTTCCCCAACATATACCCACAATTGTTACAGTTCAATAGAAAGGCCTCCACGGGAACTTTAAAGCTCCTGTGAAGGCCAAACGGAATAGAGAGATCGGAGATGATATCATTCATGCCATTAATATTCCACCTCTTTATTGACGAGATTGGTAGGTCTTTGATCAGTGGACAGTGCATGGATACGAAGACCGACGGTTCCAGAAGTTCGTCCAGGGTTTCTGCTTTTTTGCATCCGAAACTTTGGAGATATTCTGCGGTTTTTGTCGGAGCGTAGACTAGGATCTGGACCTTGTAAAGCACTAAGAGAACTCAAATGGAAAAAGAAAGCGATGTATGCTATGATACATGTTAGATTTATCTAACCATATTCCCATATCATCAAGTGTACTTACGACATTCATTGTAAAGGAGCTAGCTATGTTATCTAAGGGCATGATCATATTTATCATCTTACTCGTAATCTTCACCGTACTTTTCATTCTAAGTGTCTTTGCACCCAAAGATTCAAAATCTCGATTCTGGCTGACGATTCAAAAAATACGAGCAGCTATGGATGCAATCTCCTATTACTTTCTCACAGCATGCCTGATTGGCACAGGAATCTTTATCGTGGGATATTTTATCAAAACGAAACTCATATAATTAAGTAACACAGAAGAACAGGCTGAAGTGCCGCCGGCACTTCACTTGCATGCTGGGCAACAAAACTAAAAAGGAGGCCCCAAAAAGGCCTCCAAAAATTAATTCTCTTCAGAATCTTCTTTTCCTAGGAATTGAAAGAAATGTCGGGATTTTTCACATATCTATTTGGTAAATTTATACTTTATCTTACGCAATGCACGATAGGCAGAGTTGTGCTTTCCCAGATCATCAATAATCTCTTTGTAATGGACTAACTTCTTTCCCTGCGCATCCGTCTTCTTCTTATATTCTTCCAGCTGTTTTTTATACTCTTTCAGCTTCTTTTTGTTCTTTGAAGCATTGTCCTTAAGCTTTTGGATTTCCTCCAAAAGCAGAAGATCTGCTGCCGCAAAATACTGTATGATATCCTCCCTCATGTAGGCATTGTCAGGCGTCCACTTCGGCAGGTCCCTCATATCCGTATGGAATGGGGTCTCTGCATCCAACCCAAAATATTCTCTGGCAAGTTTCTCATTAGAATCAGCCAAGGTGCTCAGGAATTCCTGCCTCTCCTCCAGTGAGAACCACTGACTGTTCTCCTTATTTTTACAGGCTTCCGGATAAGAGGTAGTCACTTTTTTGAAAAACCGTTTTGCATCTTCCCGGTCAAAAATGATCTTGTTGATTTCCCTCTTTATCTCGCAAACATTGCGGGACAGAGTGATGTTCGCCTTCTGGTCTGCGACAGTGAATTCATCGGTCATCTCCAGGCCAATCTGTTTTAGAAAATCAGACTGGATGGTATGACCATTACCCTCAAATTTTGAAGATTCAAAGACTCGAGCAGTAATATTTTCTTTGCCCACCACCTTTGCAATCCTTTCCAGTAACTCGTAATAATCAAAGATGATATACCTTGGATTTGCAAGAAATTCCGAAAGATTCTGCATGCCGACCTCTGTCACATTATCCTGAATCTGCTGATTGAGCCAGGACTGGATAAAATCATCCTGCCTGCGCAGATAGACGATCACTTTGATCACTGTTCCATGAAGATCGCAGAATTCCTTCAGTTCATACCAAGGGTTAAAATCGGTCGCCCCAGTATAATGCCAGATATTTTCATCAGACAAAATGACATTCTCATAGTTCTTGAGTGATTCCTCCAGCATGGCGTAGCCGGCATTCTTATATTTAAGGGCAACTTCTTCCGAACCCCTTCCAAGGAAGAAATGGCCATTTCTTTCTTTACGCACATAATCATATTTGTAATCCGGCTTTGGATAATCATAGCCCTTCATGCGAAGAAGATCCGCGTTCTCCCAGCAGAACAACTGAATCGCGGTGGTGGCAGTTTTGGGGGTTCCTATGTGTAGATACAATGTAGACATGATATTACTCCTTGCTGATCGCTTCAAGCTTGTTGATAAGGTCATCTACCGATTCCTTTAAATCCTTCCCAGTAGTATCGATGCTGATATCTGCATGAGTCGGTGGTTCATACGGTGCAGAGATCCCTGTGAAATTAGGGATTTCCCCTCTTCTTGCCTTCTGATAAAGTCCCTTGACATCCCTCTTCTCACATTCCTCAAGGGGCGTGCTGACATAAATTTCAATAAAATTCTCTGAGCCTACAATATCTCGGGCCATCTGCCGATCCCTGCTATATGGAGATACAAAAGAACATAAAACGATTAATCCGGCATCATTCATCAATCGAGCTGTCTCAGCAACCCGACGAATATTCTCTACCCTGTCTGCCTCTGTAAATCCCAGATTCTTATTTAGTCCCTTGCGGACATTATCTCCATCCAGGATCATGGTGTGGCGGCCTTCCGCAAAAAGTCTTTTTTCCAACTCATTGGCTATGGTAGACTTCCCGGAACCTGAAAGACCGGTCAGCCAGATAGTTATCGCTTTCTGCTGCTTCTGATTCTCCCTCAATCCACGGTCTATCTCCATCGCATAGGGAATGATATTATCAGATCTGCGCAGGTCGTGCATGACAACACCACAAGCCGAAGTCATATGAGTGACACGGTCAACAAGAATCAAACTCCCCAAACCTGGATTATGGTCGAACCGATCATAGGTGATTTGGCTGGAAGTCGAGATATCACATACACAAAGAGAATTTTTCCGGATGACATCTGCAGGGATTTTTTCACCGGTATTGACATCAATCTGATACTTGATTTTCATCACAGTGACTGATATTTTCTGGGTGGCAATCTGCATCAGATAATTACGTCCTGGCACCAGAGCATCGTCATCCATCCATAGGAGTTCTGCAGTGAATAATGTGCCAATTAGAGGTCTTGTCCCCTTTGCAATCAGGCTGCCGCGTGACACATCGATCTCGCGGTCCAACTGAATGCTGGTCGCCTGTCCCCGGAAGGTCTCATCGGAATCTTTTCCAGCGTTAATGATTCTCTTGATCTTCGCAGTCTCACCAGAAGGAAAGACTGTGATCTCGTCACCGATCCGAACCGAACCACTCTCCACCTGTCCCTGGAAACCACGGAAGGTGCGGTCTGGTCTGCATACCCGCTGAACTGGCATGGTAAATCCCGTCTCCTTAAGGGTATCACCAATATCGATATTTTCCAGATACGTAAGCAAGCTTCCGCCAGAATACCAAGGCATATGAGAGGATGGCTCAGTAATATTGTCACCCCTGGTAGCAGATACAGGGATGATCGCGACAGATTCATAGTCATATTCCTCCACCAGCACTCGGATATCTCTACTGATCCTCCTAAGGACATTCTCATCGTAATTCACTAAGTCCATCTTATTGACTGCAAAAACGAAGTGTCGGATTCCCATGAGGGCACAGATACGAGTGTGCCGCTTGGTTTGTACCAAAACACCTTTTGAGGCATCTACCAGAATAACAGCCAGATCCGCAAAGGATGCCCCTACCGCCATATTCCTGGTATACTCTTCATGCCCTGGTGTATCTGCGACGATGAAGGATCGCTTATTGGTATTAAAGTATCGATATGCTACATCGATGGTGATCCCCTGTTCCCTTTCTGCGATGAGTCCATCCAAAAGCAAAGAGTAATCCAGCTCACCGCCATTTGATCCAACCTTACTATCCAACTCCAGAGCCTGTTTCTGATCGGCATAGATCAACTTTGCATCATAGAGCATATGTCCGATCAAGGTGGACTTCCCATCATCCACACTGCCACAGGTGATAAACTTTAACAGATCTTTCATTTTAGAAATAACCCTCCCTCTTACGTTTCTCCATACTTCCTGCACCACTGTCAGAGTCGATCACTCGACTGGTCCTCTCAGACTCCACGGCAGAGAGAGTTTCTGCAATAATCCCATCTAAAGTATCTGCCTCGGACTCTACAGCTCCTGTCAGAGGATAGCATCCCAGAGTCCGAAAACGGACCTTCCTTTTCTCCACCTTTTCCCCCGGACGAAAGCGAAACCGATCATCGTCCACCATGATCAGATTTCCATTACGCTCTACAACCGGGCGTTCCGCGGCAAAATAGAGCGGAACAATCTCTATATTCTCCCGACGAATGTACTCCCAGATATCTGTCTCCGTCCAGTTGGAGATAGGAAATACCCTGATTGATTCCCGCTGGTTGATTTGTGTATTGTAAAGCTTCCACATCTCAGGGCGCTGATTCTTCGGATCCCAGGAATGATTGGCATTGCGGAAGGAAAAAATTCTCTCCTTCGCTCGAGACTTCTCCTCATCCCTCCGTCCACCGCCAAATGCTGCTGTGAATCCGTACTTATTCAGGGCCTGCTTCAGGGCCTGTGTCTTCATAATGTCTGTGTAGGCAGAGCCATGATCGAAAGGATTGATACCACGCCGAACTCCATCTTCATTAATGTATTCAATCATGTCGAGGTCATATTTTTTAGCGATCTTATCACGAAACTCAATCATCTCATGGAATTTCCATGTCGTATTGACATGAAGAAAAGGGAAAGGTGGTTTTTCCGGATAGAAAGCCTTCAAGGCCAGATGGAGCATCACGGATGAATCTTTGCCAATGGAATAGAGCATCACCGGCTTCTCACATACAGCAGCAACTTCCCTAATAATGTAGATTGATTCAGCTTCCAGTTTATCAAGATGTGACATATTATTCATAAGTTCTCCTTTTCGTAAATGAAATGTCCTTCATTTTCACCTGTTTCATGAGATCAGACAGAGCGCCGCCGTAGCCGCAAATCCCACGAGAGTGGAAAACAAAAGCAGGACGCCGCTCTTCACCCTCTTCCAGTAAAGCAGGATCATATCACCCGCAATGATGGCTACTGTGATAATAAGTACCGCCCAAGCATTTATAACAAGTGAATCAGCGGTCAGCATATTCTGATGAATCAAGGTAAGACCAATGTTGATAAGAAGACCCGAGATGATATGGCTAACCCCACGCGACAAAGTCTGAAAACTTTTCAGATTTTCCAGCATATCGAAAGCTGTTCTAACCATCCCAAAAGCCATCCCGCTGCCTGCCACTGCCGTGAGGAAACCCGCAAGCCACAGGAGGATTCCCCCCATGAAAGATTGATTGATGCTATATCCTGACAGATATCCGACCCCTGAGAGGATCTTACACAGGATAGAACCAGGAAGCAGGTTCGCTACTTGAATTAGATTGCCATAAAATTGCTCTCTGGAGATCATACCACTCTCAACAAACATACCTTTTGCGACGGAAAGATACGCATCTCCGCCTCCAAAAGAAATCAAAGAAGATAGCAACCCCTTCCAAACAAAAAGCGGGGACTGCCTGGTGACTGCAAATGTAACGGCGGAAGAAATTAGCAAAAGAAGCAGCCAGACAAGGGTATCGCCAAGCACCAGTTTAATATAGTAAAGTATTCGCCTCACTAAACTTGTCGTATCATTATGATAATGAGTCCGTCTACTATAATCGCCGATATCCTTCACCAATCCCCAAGTTCCCATAGTCAACATAAGAATGACTGCCACCAGTCTGACGAAGCCTGTCCCCATCACAAATGCTAATGATACCAAACAACTGACAAGCAAATTACTCTTATTGAACTGTCCTCCGCTGTAGAGAATCACAAAAAATGCGATGGCAAGAATGGAGAGGGTATCCA
>JAXJRI010000143.1:0-5189 GCA_036310685.1 Lachnospiraceae bacterium
CGCTTTTTGTGCGGGAAACTGCAGGAAAGCACAGCAAAAACCGCAAAATGCGCAGGTATTATGGAAGAAAAAAGAACCGCTACATCAATGAAAAAACTCATTAATGCAACGGCCCCTTTTTGATGGAAGTAAGATAATCCAGAGAACTTATCTTTCTGCCATCAGTTTCTGTATCATTGCTACAGCTTCATTGGTGATGATAGCGGCTTTGACTACAGCAGAAATCTTCTCGATCTTCTTATCATAGTCATCACGATACGCTGGCTGTGTGGCTGAGGAAACTTTGTTCTTATTTCCAGCAACATCCCATGCGCCCTGAGTTCCTGCAGAAGCTTTCGCTTCTGGTTTCTCCAGATGCCATGCAGCCTGAGTAGCGGTGGAAGCCTTAGTAGGCTTCGGAATCGGTGGATTTGCAAACTCCATCTTTGTGAGAACATTTGTCACAACCTTAGCGACTGCACAAATCTTATCCTTTGTCCAGACTTCCTTTGCAAAATGTGATACACCGCCAGGAGTATCTGTCGCATCCCATGCACCCTCTGTAGCTCCAGATGCCTTAGGGGCCTTTTTAGGCGTCGTCCATGCAGCCTGAGTAGCTGTAGAAGCCTTGGTTGGCTTTGGTCTAGCAACATTAGAGAAAGCCATCGTCTTATCTGCCACGTTCTGGCGTAAGATCTTCTCCAGATGATCCAGCTGCATTTCTGTCATATGTGCCATGAGGTCCTCCTTTCTTGTGCAAATGAATGAAATGATACATAAATTGGCATTATTATTATAACACAATCATGGAAAAAAAGAAAAGGAATGAATCGATGTGATTCATCCCTTTTACAAAAAAATAAGAGCTGCTGACGAGACTTGAACTCGAGACCTCCGCCTTACCAAGGCGACGCTCTACCAACTGAGCTACAGCAGCATTCTTGCGAACATCGATGATTCTATCATGACTTTCCAAGCTTGTCAATATTTATTTTTTTAATATATTTATGACGTGGGTGTCAAAAGTTACTGTTCATGCATGATATCTTTCAGTGTTAAATAAGCTATTTTGATAGCTGACTTCCACCTGTGCCGTATTGTCCTGCGACTCCCACATCCCTGCTCTTCATCCGCATTTTCGTGGTGATAATCACCACTTTATGTTTGTTAAGGGTACTGCCATATGCCTGTATATTACTGGTTCACATATAAGGACCAGATAAAAATGATTCTTTTAAACATTTCATGCATGTGCTATAATATTCAGGTCTATTTTAAATGTTGAGTAGAAATTTCACGATGGAGGATTAACATACATGGAAGAAAAAGTTTCAAAAAACTTTATTGAGCTGGCGATCGACAAGGATTTGAAGGAGGGTGTCTATGATCATGTGATGACACGTTTCCCTCCGGAGCCAAATGGATATCTTCATATTGGACATGCTAAGTCTATTCTTTTAAATTACGGATTAGCTAAGGAGTATGGAGGAAAGTTTAATCTTCGTTTTGACGATACGAACCCTACGAAGGAGAAATCTGAGTTCGTAGAATCTATCAAAGAGGATGTAAAATGGCTTGGAGCTGTTTACGGGGATCGTCTCTATTTTGCTTCCAACTATTTTGATCAGATGTATGAATATGCAGTGAAACTGATCAAAAAAGGTAAGGCTTATGTATGCGATCTGTCTGGAGATGAGATCCGCGAATACCGTGGAACTTTAAAAGAGCCTGGTAAGGAGAGCCCTTATCGCAACCGTTCTATCGAGGAGAACTTAGACCTCTTCACTAGAATGAAGAATGGTGAGTTTAAGGACGGTGAGAAAGTTCTTCGTGCTAAGATCGATATGGCAAGTGGTAATATGAACATGAGAGACCCGATTATCTATCGTGTGGCTCATATGTCTCATCAGAATACAGGAGATAAATGGTGCATCTATCCAATGTATGACTTTGCTCATCCAATTGAGGATGCGATCGAAGGTGTTACTCATAGTATCTGTACCTTAGAGTTTGAGGATCACAGACCTCTCTATGACTGGGTTGTAAGAGAGTGTGAGTTTGAGCAGCCACCACGTCAGATAGAGTTTGCTAAGATGTATCTTACCAATGTAGTAACTGGTAAGAGATATATTAAGAAGTTAGTAGAAGATGGTGTGGTAGACGGATGGGATGATCCACGTCTGGTATCTATCGCAGCATTAAGAAGAAGAGGATTTACTCCAGAGTCCATCCGTAAGTTTATCGAGCTTGCCGGTGTCTCTAAGGCACAGAGTTCTATCGATTATGCGATGCTTGAGTTCTGTATCCGTGATGACTTAAAGATGAAGAAGTCTCGTGTGATGGGTGTCTTAGACCCCGTCAAGGTTGTTATCACAAACTACCCGGAGGGAGAGATAGAGTATCTTGACGTTGAGAACAATAAGGAGAATCCAGAGCTTGGAAGTCGCAAGATTCCTTTCGGACGCGAGATCTACATTGAGAGAGATGATTTCAAGATTGATCCTCCAAAGAAGTATTTCCGTCTCTATCCTGGCAACGAAGTTCGTCTGATGAACGCATACTTTGTTAAGTGTACAGATTATGTCACAGACGAGGAGGGTAATGTCACAGAGATTCACTGTACTTATGATCCTGAGACTAAGAGCGGTTCCGGATTCACAGGCAGAAAGGTTAAGGGCACTATCCACTGGGTATGTGCTTCTGACTGTGTTGATGCAGAGGTTCGTCTCTATGAGAATATCGTAGATGAGGAGAAGGGTGTTTATAATGAAGATGGAAGTATCAACATTAATCCTAACTCCCTGACTGTACTGAAAAATTGTAAATTAGAGTGCAGCTTAAAGGATGCCAAGGCATATGACAGCTTCCAGTTCGTAAGAAATGGATACTTCTGCTGTGATGCTAAGGACAGCAAGCCAGATCATCTGGTATTCAACCGTATCGTATCTCTGAAGAGTTCTTACAAGCCTAATAAGAAGTAATTGAGAGAATATAAATGCAATGTAAAAGGAACTGCCTTCACGGCCGTTCCTTTTACTCCATAATAACACTTTTGAGATTTAAAGGAGAAGATGTTTTGAGTAGCAAGAAGAATAAGAGGGGAAGGTATAGTGGTAGACAGCTGCTATTTCTCTCACTAGCCAGCCTTTTGCTGATTTTTATCAGTGTCCGATATCTGGGATCGGAATATCGGACGGATAAAGGAAGTCAGAAGAATGACGCAAAAACCCAGACAAAAGCGGGCAACAATCATTCATCCAGTTATTCGGAGTTCTTTGACAAAAATGGGAAGATTATCAGACCGACATTAGAAGTAAAACTCCTCGACATCAATTCCTACAGCCGAAGTGGAATCCCGATGAAGAAGGTGAATGGAATTGTCATCCATTATGTGTCGAATCCAGGAACATCTGCGATGGAGAACCGTAATTATTTTGAGAATTTAAAGGATAGTCATGCCACAAAAGCCAGTGCACATTTTATTATTGGTTTAGATGGAGAGATTGTTCAATGCATCCCAACCAAAGAGATTGCGTATGCATCTAACACAAGGAATACGGATACGATTGCCATTGAATGCTGTCATCCGGGGGAAGATGGAAAGTTCAACGATAAGACTTATCGATCTCTTGTCTGGTTGACCTCCTGGCTCTGTCAGAGATATGGACTTTCTTCAGACAGTGTGATTAGGCATTATGATGTTACAGGGAAGTTATGCCCGATTTATTATGTGAAGAATCCACAAGCCTGGAAGGATTTTCGGGGAGAAGTTGCAGAAGTTCTTAGGGAATCCAAATGACGTGATTTGAATTCTTTAGTTGCGATAATTGTAAAAATAAGATATCATATTAAATTAGAGCATTATTTATATAAATGCACTAAGTTTTAGGAATATTAATAGGTAAAAAGTGACGATAAATGTCGCTAGGTTTTAGAAAGGTGGAGTATCAATGAGTTATAAGATTGGTGTGATCCGCGGAGATGGAATTGGTCCAGAAATCGTAGCGGAAGCAGTGAAGGTGCTTGACAAGATCGCTTCAAAGTATGGTGTAGAATACGATTATACAGACATCCTGCTTGGGGGAGCTTCCATTGATGCTACTGGCGTACCTCTGACCCAGGAGGCCTTAGATACCGCAAGTGGCTGTGATGCCGTACTCATGGGATCGATTGGTGGTAATACTACAACTTCCCCATGGTATAAACTTCCAGCTGACAAGAGACCAGAGGCTGGTCTGTTAGCTATTCGTAAAGGTCTTGGGCTCTTTGCAAATTTGCGTCCTGCATATCTCTATGATGAGCTTCGCAGTGCATGCCCACTTCGTGATGAGATTATTGGGGACGGATTCGATCTCGTGATTATGAGAGAGCTTACTGGTGGTCTGTATTTTGGTAAGAGACAGACAGTAGAAGAGGATGGCAAACTTGTTGCGACAGACACCCTTACCTACAGTGAGGATGAGATTCGCCGTATCGCAAAGCGTGGATTTGATATCGCTATGAAGCGCCGCAAGAAAGTGACAAGTGTTGATAAGGCCAACGTACTTGACAGCTCCCGCTTATGGAGAAAAGTTGTCAATGAAGTTGCAAAAGACTATCCAGAGGTTACGCTGGAGCATATGCTTGTCGACAACTGTGCTATGCAGTTAGTCAGAGATCCAAAGCAGTTTGATGTTGTGTTAACTGAGAACATGTTCGGAGATATCCTTTCTGATGAGGCCAGCATGGTGACAGGATCTATCGGAATGCTTTCTAGCGCAAGTCTGAGAGAAGATTCCTTTGGACTTTATGAGCCAAGCCACGGCTCTGCTCCAGATATTGCGGGTCAGAATATTGCTAATCCAATCGCAACAATCCTTTCCGCAGCAATGCTTCTTCGTTATTCCTTAAATCTTGACGAGGCAGCAGACGATGTAGAGAATGCAGTCAAGAAAGGACTTGCAGATGGATACCGTACAGTAGATATCATGGCTGACGGCATGAAGAAGGTTGGAACCACTGAGATGGGAGATCTCATCGTAGAAAGAATCTAGGAAGAATTGATAAGGCATATCTTTATACCTTATATATAAGAAGTAATTACATCTGCCTTAGGCAGATTGGTAGTGTCAAATAAGTTATGAAAACTTTGAGCCTTAGAAAAAGGTTCAGTTGAACCTTGTAAACTACAGAAATATTTGACTGAGAGATACTAACGCCACCCTTGACAG
>JAXJRI010000144.1:0-6746 GCA_036310685.1 Lachnospiraceae bacterium
CAGATTCCACCTCACGATGGACACCCTTGCTGTTCAGCTATGTACTTCGTCGTTGCCTACGCGCACTCGGGACTTTCACCCGTTAGAGCCCGCCCATGGCGGGCAAACAAAGAGGCGGAAGCCGGCACATAACCAACTTCCGCCCTAAAAATTCTAATTGGAATTATTTGTTGTAGTTTACGATGTTTCCAAAGTCTGGCTTTAAGGAAGCTCCACCAACAAGACCACCATCGATATCTGGCTGTGCAAATAACTCTGCAGCGTTAGCGCCCTTTACAGATCCGCCGTACTGGATACGGATAGCGTCTGCTGTAGCCTGATCATAGATCTCTGCGATGCACTCACGGATACCCTTGCAAACTTCCTCAGCCTGAGCTGTTGTAGCTGTCTTACCAGTTCCGATAGCCCAGATTGGCTCGTAAGCGATAACAACCTTAGCAGCCTGCTCAGCTGTAAGTCCGAGGAATCCTACCTTGACCTGCTGACGGATGAAGTCAAGTGTAACACCCTGCTCTCTCTGCTCAAGTGTCTCACCACAGCACATGATAGGTGTAATGCCATGCTCGAAAGCTTTCTTCATCTTCTTATTAACAGCCTCGCTTGTCTCAGCGAAGTACTCTCTTCTCTCGGAATGTCCAAGTACAACATACTCTACACCTGCATCCTCAAGCATAGCTGGGGAGATCTCTCCTGTGAAAGCACCGCTCTCCTCAAAGTACATGTTCTCAGCACCGATTTTGATGTTAGATCCCTTAGCAGCCTCAACTGCAGGAATGATGTCGATTGCAGGTACGCAGAATACTACGTCCACATCGTCATTAGCTACTAATGGCTTTAACTCGTTAATAAGAGCGACTGTCTCACTAGGAGTCTTGTTCATTTTCCAGTTACCAGCAACAATTTTTCTACGCATGATAAATTACCCCTTTTTAAATATTCAATATGATAACTACAGAGCCGCCAGGTTAATTATCTGGAAGCTCTATAGCTATAATCTAGTTTTAAAACGTCTGCTTATTATTTGTCGTTAGCAGCAGCAACGCCTGGAAGCTCTTTACCCTCTAAGAACTCAAGGGAAGCTCCACCACCTGTAGAGATATGAGTCATCTTATCTCCGAATCCAAGCTGGTTAACAGCTGCTGCAGAATCTCCACCACCGATGATTGTGGTAGCATCGATATTAGCAAGTGCCTCTGCTACAGCAACAGTTCCCTTTGCAAAGTTAGGCATCTCGAATACACCCATAGGTCCGTTCCAAACGACTGTCTTAGCATCCTTTACAGCCTCAGCATAAAGTTTCTGAGTCTTAGGTCCGATATCAAGACCCATCTCATCCTTCTCCATACTTCCCTCAACAACACGGCTAGGAGCATCATTCTTGAACTCTTTAGCTACTACAGTATCAACTGGGAGTAATAACTTAACACCTTTCTCCTTAGCTTTTTCGATCATCTCTTTTGCGTAGTCGATGTAATCATCCTCTACTAAAGATGTTCCGATCTCATATCCCTGAGCTTTCTCGAATGTGTAAGCCATTCCACCACCGATGATTAAGGTATCAACCTTATCAAGGAGGTTCTTGATAACAGAGATCTTAGAAGATACTTTAGATCCACCAAGAATAGCAACGAATGGTCTCTCAGGATTGTTGACTGCATTGCCTAAGAAATCAATCTCTTTCTGCATAAGGTATCCAACAACTGCTGTATCAACGAACTTTGTAACACCAACATTAGAGCAGTGTGCACGATGTGCTGTACCGAATGCATCGTTAACGAAAACATCACATAAAGAAGCAAGCTCTTCAGAGAAGTTGTCCTCGTTCTTTGTCTCTTCTTTACGATAACGTGTGTTCTCTAAGAGGACAACATCGCCATCTTTCATGTCTGCTACAGCAGCTTTAGCGTTAGGTCCTACAACCTCAGGATCTGCAGCAAATTTAACTTCCTGTCCTAAAAGCTCAGAAAGACGAACTGCAACTGGTGCAAGAGATAACTCTGGCTTAGGCTCTCCCTTTGGCTTTCCAAGATGTGAGCAAAGGATAACCTTTCCACCATCAGCGATAAGCTTCTTAATTGTAGGAAGTGCAGCAACAAGACGATTCTCGTCTGTAATCTTTCCATCCTGAAGCGGTACATTGAAATCACAACGGACTAATACTCTTTTACCCTTAACATTGATATCATCAACGGATTTTTTATTAAGCATTGGATAATCTCCTTTTAATATCATTGAAAAAAGGTCCGGTCCAAAGGACCGGACCTAGCTACTCTTTACAGTACTATAGTTATACTAATTATGCTAACTCTGCGAAGTACTTAATTGTACGAACCATCTGAGATGTGTAGCTGTTCTCGTTATCATACCAAGATACAACCTGAACCTCATATGTATCCTCGTCAACCTTGTTAACAAGTGTCTGAGTTGCATCGAACAGAGAACCAAATCTCATTCCAACGATATCAGAAGATACGATATCCTCTTCGTTGTATCCGAAGGACTCAGTAGCTGCTGCCTTCATAGCTGCGTTAACACCATCAACAGTTACGTCTTTGCCCTTAACAACTGCTGTAAGGAGTGTTGTAGATCCTGTAGGTACAGGTACACGCTGAGCAGCTCCGATTAACTTACCGTTAAGCTCTGGGATAACAAGACCGATTGCCTTAGCAGCTCCTGAAGATGTAGGAACGATGTTAACAGATGCTGCACGAGATCTTCTTAAGTTACCCTTCTTCTGTGGTCCATCAAGAGTCATCTGATCTCCTGTGAAAGCATGTACTGTGCACATGATACCACTCTCGATTGGAGCATACTTGTTAAGTGCTGCTGCCATAGGTGCAAGACAGTTTGTTGTACAAGAAGCTGCAGAAATGATGTTATCTGTTGCTTTTAATGTGTCATGGTTTACATTGTATACGATTGTAGGTAAATCATTTCCAGCTGGTGCAGAAATAACAACCTTACGAGCTCCAGCATTGATATGAGCCTGAGCTTTCTCCTTACTTGCATAGAAGCCAGAGCACTCAAGAACTACGTCAACACCAATCTCTCCCCATGGGCAGTTATTTGCATCTGGGAAATCATAGATTTTAATCTCTTTACCACATACTGTGATAGAATCCTCGGAAGCGCTTACCTGATCAGCGTACTGATATTTACCCTGTGAAGAATCATACTTTAATAAGTATGCTAACATTTTAGGGCTTGTTAAATCGTTGATTGCAACAACTTCATAACCCTCTGCTCCAAACATCTGTCTGAAAGCAAGACGTCCGATACGACCAAAACCGTTAATAGCTACTCTTACTGCCATGTCAAATCCTCCTAAGTTTTAATAACATTGACTTTTACAAATATAGTATATACGAAATACTATATTCTTAACAATATACAACATTGTTAAATCGTTAATATTTTATCTGAAATTCACAATTTTTTCAAGTCTTATTTTGATTTCTTAACAGACTTTTTACCAAGCCGTTACTATTCACGCATGATATCTTTCGATACTTTATATATCTATTCAATAGCTCTTTCCCATCTGAGCCGTATTGTGCTGTTGCTTCTCACCTTAAATTTTTACTAACGCCACTGGCATCAGAAACAGCTGCTGCGATATCGAATGGTCCCTCAAGATCTTCTTTCTCTTTTTTGATGGTAGAGCTCTTTCAATCTGTTTTTACGTATGCTCCCTGGCTCGTCTTAAGAAGGGAACTGACAGTATATTGACTCTTTTCCTTTAAGGTACTGGTTTTTATCTCTGATGGCTGTGTTAGCTAATTTTATTGAAACTTAAACTAACACAGTCATTCAGTATCATCTCCTTTTACGAAGATTGTGTGAACGAACTTCAACTGGCACAATCCTGCAGAATAGACTTATAAAATGAATAAGGCCCTTCCTCTCTAATTCAAATAATCCACCTTTGTAATGTGATAACCTTGCCAGCTTTTCTGGCAAATCAACCAACATACCTTGATTATTCTCACATTTTCTTTGATACCATGATTAAGAAAGTCCTGAGCCTTAATAATCTAAACTTTGATATCCCATTGAAAGAATATAATAAGAATATTTCATTTTTTTATTAACAAATGAAGAAAACTATAGTATAATAATACACGTAAGGAACACACGTAGTACCAATTAGTGCTACGCATAAGAATAAGGATAATAACAACAATAAGGGAGGAACTATATTATGTCTTATGTTGATGATGTACTCGCAAGAGTAATCGAGAAAAATCCCAGCGAACCAGAATTCCATCAGGCAGTAACAGAGGTCTTTGAGACAATTCGTCCACTGATCGAGGCTAATGAAGAGTTTTACAAGAAGCAGGCTCTTCTTGAGAGACTGACTGAGCCAGAGCGTATGATCAAGTTCCGTGTACCATGGGTAGATGACAATGGTCAGGTACAGGTTAACATGGGTATCCGTGTACAGTTCAACAGTGCTATCGGACCTTACAAGGGAGGCTTACGTTTCCATCCATCCGTTAACCAGGGTATCATCAAGTTCCTTGGTTTCGAGCAGATCTTCAAGAACTCCTTAACAGGTCTTCCTATCGGTGGTGGTAAAGGTGGTTCTGACTTCGATCCTAAGGGCAAATCAGACCGCGAAGTTATGGCATTCTGCCAGAGCTTTATGACAGAGCTTTACAGACACATCGGTGCAGATGTCGATGTACCTGCTGGTGATATCGGAGTCGGCGGACGTGAGATTGGTTTCCTCTATGGTCAGTATAAGAGAATTACAGGCAAGTACGAGGGAGTCCTCACAGGTAAGGGTCTTACATATGGTGGATCTCTTGCGAGAACAGAGGCTACTGGATATGGTCTTGTATACTTAACAGAGGAGCTGTTAAAAGATCATGGTACAGACTTCAACGGTAAGATTGTTGATGTATCTGGTGCTGGTAACGTTGCAATCTACGCTATTGAGAAAGCTACACAGCTTGGTGCTAAGGTTGTTACATGTTCTGATTCCACAGGTTGGGTATACGATCCAGACGGAATCGATGTCGCAGCATTGAAGGAGATCAAAGAGGTTAACCGTGCTCGTCTTACAGAGTACAAGAAGTATCGTCCAAACAGTGAGTATCATGAAGGACGTGGCGTATGGCAGATCAAATGTGATGTTGCTCTTCCATGTGCTACTCAGAACGAGTTATTCCTCGAGGATGCTAAACAGTTAGTTGCTAACGGTGTTACAGCTGTATGCGAGGGAGCTAACATGCCTACTACAATCGACGCTACTAAGTACCTCCAGGAGAACGGAGTACTCTTCGTACCTGGTAAGGCTGCTAACGCAGGTGGTGTTGCTACATCCGCTCTTGAGATGTCCCAGAACTCCGAGAGATTACATTGGACATTTGAGGAAGTTGATGAGAAGCTTCATGGCATCATGGTTAACATCTACAAGGACATCAGCGCAGCTGCTAAGAAGTACAACATGGAAGGCAACTATGTTGCAGGTGCTAACATCGCTGGTGCAGAGAAAGTTATCGACGCTATGCTCGCACAGGGTGTTTGCTAATTCTACTATCATTAGGACAAGTTGTTATTAAGACGCTTGTGTACCAATTAGATACGAATAACACAAGGGAGTGTTCTCATATGAGAGCACTCCCTGTTTTTATTGTCAGGCAGATAAGTGAAGTGTCTGTGGCGCTTCAGCTTGTTATATGCAAAACGGAGGTAGTCCTATGGATAATATTGATAAAAAATTAATTGCTCTCCTACAGGAGAATGCTAGATACAGTTTAAAATATCTTGCCAGCCAAGTCTTTCTCTCTTCTCCTGCTGTCTCCGCTCGCATTGAAAAGTTAGAAAAAGCAGGGGCAATAACAGGATATCACGCCAGTGTCGACCCTCTTCTGCTGGGTTATCACATCATGGCTTTTATTAATCTCACTCTGGATCCAAGAGAGAAAGAAGAATTCTACCCATATGTGCGTTCCTGCCGGAACGTCCTAGAGTGCAACTGTGTAACAGGTGCCTATGCTATCATGCTGAAGGTTGCCTTTCCAAGCACCAATGAGTTGGATACCTTTATTGGCCATCTGCAGAAATACGGCTCCACACAGACTCAGATAGTCTTTTCCACTGTTGTAGAACCTAGAGGAGTTGGAATTGATCTGACAGACAGCCAGGAGGAGTAATAAGAACCCTTCCCGCTTATCTTGTGCATTATTTATGATAGGGATGTCCGTTTAAAATACGGTAGGCACGATAGAGCTGCTCTAAGAGAATCATTCCTGCCATAGGGGGTTCGTGGATAAAAGAAGACAATGCGAGCTTATCAGAAAGCTTATCAGAGGTATATTCCAACATTTCAGCGGAGGGTATATAAATCTCTCTCCCTGACACCCCATGGCTTTCTTCCTGACCAATGGTCTGACTGAGCTCTACCGAAGATAATTGAAGAGCTTTCCCTCCAGGAACAATAAGGACCGCATTCTTTGCGCTTCCTACTTTACTCCTCCACTCTTTCTCCCTCTTAATGATCTTAAGAGTAATCTTGCAGTACCTTGTCAGACGTTTCTCATATTCCTGCATCGCTTCCCTGAAAAAGGCAGGCATTTTTTTATTTTGATATAGGTAGATCGTAAACCGCATTCTTCTTACTCCTCCATAGTGTAAAGAATTAGTCAGTTAGAGAAAATAAAAAGAGAGAATTCCTTTCGAATGAGGTATAATGATTCCGATCAAAAAAACATGTACCAAGAAAGGACTCTCTCATGAAC
>JAXJRI010000145.1:0-4226 GCA_036310685.1 Lachnospiraceae bacterium
GATTATATATCTAATCTATGTAATTGTCAGATAGTAGAAATATAGTTTTGCATAGGAAAAGCGGCTTTCATCCCACACGCAAGCGTGTGGGTTTTACGCCGCAATTTATAACCTCGAGGGCAGTACCTGTCACTATTCGTTTCTATTCAGTTAATTATCTCTTCTTTTTCTTCTTAGCAGCTCTCTCAGCAGCTAATTTCTTCTCATGATTACGATTAAAGAAGAACCAGAGCGGTCCCGTAATACATACAGAAGAATATGCTCCGACAATCAGTCCAACCATCAGTGTAAGTGTGAATTCCTTGATAGAAGCTACTCCCATGATGTAGAGGAGTGCAACTGTAATGAAGGAAGTCAATGTCGTATTGATAGATCTAGTCAGTGTCTGAGAAATACTTAAGTTTACAACGTAAGCATTGCCTTCTTTGGCAACTGACGGAATCTTCAAATTCTCACGGATACGGTCGAAGATGACGATAGTCGCATTGATGGAATATCCAAGGATAGTCAGCATACATGCGATAAAAGTATTACCAACAGAAAGTCGGAATACGGAGTATACCATGAAGGTAAAGAATACATCGTGGAGCAGAGCAAGAACTGCACTGGTACCAAAACGAATATTCTTGAATCGAACCCAGATATAAAGAAGCATAAAGATGGCAGCTACGATTACCGCAATGATGGCAGCTCTTCTCATCTCATTAGAGACGGAAGCAGTAATCTCCTCTGTCTGGTAATCTTTCATATTAGTAAATGTCTTCTTTAAGGATGACTCTAATTTCTGTCTCTCGGAAAGCTTCAGCTCGTTGGTCTTAACTACCAGCTGGTTAGAGTTGAGAACTTTCTGTGACTCAACCTTCTTGACATCGACTACGGATCTTACAGCATCCTCAACCTGCTTCTCTAAGTCATTGGTAATCTTAGTATCATCATTGAAAGTCATGGTGACAGCAGTACCGCCTGAGAACTCCAGATCGTAGTTCAATGAGCTTCCCAGTCTCTTATTGTTAACAGGAAGGGCAATGATACCAATCGCAATGATAATACAAGAAACAGCGATACAGTACTTCGCATACTTAATATAGTCGTGAACCTTAACCGGTTTAGCCTTACCATAGAGGGCAGGACTTGTACATCCCAGATTATAGAGAGATGTCATCAGCTGTTTGATCACAAAGAGTGCTGTAAACATGGAAAGGACAACTCCCATGAACAGTGTCTGTGCGAATCCCTTAACGGTACCAGATCCCATCTTCCACAATACAACAGCTGCAATCAGTGTGGTGATATTACCATCTAAGATTGCCGATAATGCCTTGTGATATCCACTATCAATAGCCTGTCCTACTGACTTGCCATCTCTAATCTCCTCCTTGATACGGGAGAATATGATGACGTTGGCGTCGACGGCCATACCGATAGTCAACAGAACACCGGCGATACCAGGCAAGGTCAAGGTTGCGTTAAATCCATTGATTGCAAGCAGATCTAATACCGTGAATCCCATCAGGGCAATACCTGATAAGAATCCTGGCAGACGATAGATAGCAGTCATAAAGATCAGAATCAGGATCAAGCCAACTGCACCAGCCTGAAGTGAAGTCTTAATCGCGTTACGTCCAAGCTTGGCTCCGACAACATTAGAACGAAGTTCCTTAAGAGTCAGTGGCAGAGCACCGATACGAATCGTGGATGCCAGATTGTCAGCTTCCTTAAAGGATCCCATATTCTCAATCACACACTCACCATCCGTGATAGCCTGCTCAACATTAGGAGCAGAAACAACCTTGTTATCATAGATGATATAGATTGGTTTTCCGATATTGGCAGCAGTCGCTGTGCCAAATGCCTGTGCTCCCTTAGAATCCATACTAAGGGCTACGACATAATCCTTCTTACCATTATCATTTGTAGTCTCAGCCTCTGCCTTCTTAATATTGGAACCAGTCAGGATTACCTGTCCATCCTGGGTTACAAAAGCAAGATTACCTGGTTTACCTAACTGCTTTAAGATCTTATTAGCGTCTGTTACGCCAGGAATCTCAACTGTGATACGGTTTTTACCTTCCTTGTAAACTTCAGCCTCAGTAGAGTAGTTATCTACACGCTGCTGCAGTTTGTATATCGTATCGTTCATCTGAGTCTCGGTCGGATTCTTCTCACTGACCTCGTAGGTGATACTTACACCACCGGCAAGATCAAGACCGAGCTTGATATTCTTTGCAGAACCCTTATGCTGCTTGCCAAGTCCGACAAATACAGTATAAACACAAAGCGCAGCCACACACGCAATCAGGATGAGTGTGAGTATTGCTTTGGATTTCGGGTCTGTCTTCGTTCTGCTATTACGCTTCGATGCCATAATCCCTATTCTCCTTCTTCTTCCGCGAGTGCCGCCTTAATCATGATCGCGCACTCTACTCTTTTTCTTTCCAGGTCACAGCTTAAATCATATGCATCATTTAAATTTCCATGGAAATGATATGAGTTCGCTGCACAGCCGCCGCTGCAGAAGAACCTAGCCCAGCACTCCTTACACTTCGGCTTGGTGTAAACGTTACATGCTCTGAATTCCTTGCAAATCTCAGGCTTCTTGATGCCCTCAAATACATTACCTAAGAGGAACTGTTCCTCTCCGACAAACTGGTGACATGGATATAAGTCACCCCAAGGTGTGACAGCAAGATACTCTGTTCCACTTCCGCATCCACTTAATCTCTTAGCTACACATGGTCCGCCAGATAAATCAATCATGAAGTGGAAGAAATTAAATCCTCTTCCTTCCTTGTCTCTCTTAATCATCTCTTTTGCCAGCTTATCATACTCGGAGAAGATCTGTGGAAGATCCTGCTCACGGATGGAATATGGCTCTTCTGGCTGTCCGACAACAGGTTCCATGGAAATCTCCTTGAATCCCTGGTCTGCCAGATGGATGATATCATTTGAGAAATCAAGATTCTCACGAGTAAAGGTACCTCTCACATAATATTTACGCTGATTTCTGGAATCTGCAAACTTCTTGAACTTTGGAAGAATAATATCATAGCTTCCTTTACCATTTCTAGTTGGGCGCATATGATCATTAACTTCCTTACGTCCGTCAATACTTAAGACGACATTGTCAAACTCTTTATTAGCAAACTTCATCATCTCATCATTTAAAAGGATACCGTTTGTCGTCAGGGTAAAACGGAAATGCTTATCATGTGTCTTCTCAAGCTCTCGACCGTAAGCGACAATCTCCTTGACAACTTCAAAGTTCATGGTTGGCTCGCCGCCAAAGAAATCAACCTCTAAGTTGCGTCGGTTACCTGAATTCGCTACTAAGAAGTCAAGAGAAGCCTTTCCAACCTCAGAGCTCATCAGAGCTCTTCTACCTTTGTACTCACCTTCCTCTGCGAAGCAATAGCGGCAGGCGAGGTTACAGTCATGGGCAATATGAAGACATAAAGCTTTGACAACAGTCTTTCTGGACTTAACCTCCTGAATATAATCATGATAGACATCCTCTGTAAACAGAAGACCGTCTTCCTCTAACTGGCTGACCTCCTCATAGGCCTCATCCACATCTTTTTTATCGTAAGGGAGTTTCTCCTCGATGGAAGCCAAATCCTCTTCTTTATAGAGAGCAATTACATCATAGGTAACATCATCTACAACATGAACAGCGCCACTGCAGACATCGATGACGATATTATAGCCGTTATTCTTGTACTGATGAATCAAGATGTATCTCCTTTCTAACATGTTACAGTTGACTGCTCATGCAGTCTCATTAACGGGTTACTAATCTATCATAAATCCCACCATTCTAACGGCAGGATCTCAATAGGCCAACTTTTGTCTAGTCAGAAAGCAAGAGGAACAGCTCTTAGCGGTTCCTCTTGCGTACCTGACATCATATTATTTCTCATGTTCACAAGTCTGGTTACCAACTGTGCAAGAAGTCTTGCATGCAGACTGGCAGGATGTCTGGCATTCACCACATCCGCCCTTGCACATACTCATCTGGTATGTCTTAGTTCCGGTAAGTGTTTTTACACGTTTCATGTTAACGCCTCCTCACTTAAATGTTTTAAAAATGTTTGAGCAAACACTTTTGGTCTATTATATCACAAAGTCTTTTCGGATAAAAGGACGAAATCAGTAAATGTATCACCTTCCGCTTTTACAGTTACAGTTCATGCACAATGTCATTTAGTTAGTATCGTCCATTCCCCAAA
>JAXJRI010000146.1:0-14577 GCA_036310685.1 Lachnospiraceae bacterium
AAAAAAAAGCAAGGGAAACCCTTGCAAAATCTATATTTTTTCAAATTAAATCCGGCAGGTAAGTGGCAAACTCGGGAGGCGGTAGTCCTTTTTTGTGCCTTTTACACTTAGTTGTAAAGACGCCATACTTCTTGATATTAATATTCAAGTTTGATAAAATTGTCTTAGTATTTTTACATATGCCCTGTGTGTAATTTCTATCGGGTAATCAGCACTTTCCTATCAGAATAAGCACCAGGACGCCATACAGTGAAAGGGGAGATTTCTATGAGAGTAAGGGGAGCAGCTGCAGCTATCATGGCACTTAGTATGTCTGTAGCAGTTGCACTTGGCGGATGCGGTGCTTCATCTGAAAGCGACAAGAAGACGCCGGAGGCGACCAAGAAGGTAGAGAGCACGACCGCAGCGGGGAGCACGACTGTAACAGAGAGCAGTCAGAGTCAGGGCGAGACTGAAAAGCCAGCGGAAGTCGGAGATGCGAAGACCGAAGATATTGACACGTCTACCACTTTGAAAGATGGAGAATATAAACCGACATCTTTTGATTATTCCGGCGGCAGCGGAAGAGCGACTTTAAAATGCAGCGGAGTGACCGTGACAGATGGAAAGGCTTACGCTAATATTGTCTTTGACAGCAGTCATTATGGATACATCAAGGCGGATAATGACATCATCTATGGTACTGTCAAGGGAGACACCTCGTCTTTTTTAATTCCAATCAAGTTAAATGCTAATAATCATATCTATGGCATGACTAATGCCATGTCCACTCCACACGAGATTGAATACTTTGTTTTTGTCGGTGTTGAAGATGCAGCGCAGGACGGTATGGCTGTCAAGACAACCGCAGGAGATCAATATGAGGAGCTGGATGAGGAAGCGCCTGAGATTGCGACACTCACCTTTGATAAGAAGGAAGAGGTCAATTCAAAGTTGGCTAAGATTTTCCAGTATAAAGGCGGCTATAAGCTGATTGAGGTTGTCACTAAGTTTGATACGACAGACGATGTTGATAAGACCTCCACACCGTTAGACCAGCAGAAAGAGAGTTTATATCATAAACATGTTATGAAATATCTGATTGTCCCAGAAGGAGGCGAGGTTCCAGCTGGAACGGATAAACAGGTAATAGTCATTCAAAAACCAGTGGACAGCATCTTCCTAGCGACTGAAGGTATTCCGAACAAGGTTGCAAAAGAATCAGCAAGAGACGATGCTAAGGTTGTGGAAGGTTCTGTGGATTCTCTAGACGTGAAGACGCTGCTCCTCAATAAGACCAAAGTTGCTATCGTTCCTTCTAATATTGCCAAAGATAAACTGGTAACCCTGGGGAAACGTGGAATTCAGATGGACATGGCTGTCTTTGTGGATGAGTTTGACCAGGAGAATGCACCTCAGGGCTGGGAGAAGATCTACCAGACTATCCTGGGAAAGTAGGAGAGGTGTGAACGGTATGAAGACAAGAGGAAAGTTCAGGAAAAGCGTCAGCCTTCTTTTGGCTGCAATGATGTGTGCAGTTATGATGATTACTGGCTGCGGTGATACCGAGAGTAATCTGACTGCAAACAATAAGAGTGCGACGACAGAGCAGAAGGTCGATGCACCGAAAGTTGCTGACTTGAAATTCAAGTCAGCAATGAAGCTGTCATATGCGAAATGTTTCAATGTATTCTATTACAACGATGGCTATAAATTAATTGAGATTAATCATGACCGACAGTACCTGCTCGTGCCGGAAGGTAAAGAGGCACCGAAAGGTATCGACAGTAAGATTATCATTTTAAAACAGCCTTTGAATAAGATTTATCTGGCAGCCACATCTGCCATGTCTCTCTTTGACTCTATCGATTCCATGAATGACATTGCACTGACAGGAACGGATGTGAATGGCTGGAATATCGAGGCGCCAAAGGAAGCCTTAAAGAGCGGAAGCATGACTTATTCTGGCAAGTACAATCAGCCGGATTATGAGATGATGGTCAACAAGGGATGTGATCTTGCCATTGAATCAACCATGATTCTTCACGCACCAGAGGTTCAGGAGATGATTGAAGATCTTGGAATTCCAGTGCTGATTGATTATGCAAGTTATGAGACAGAGCCTTTAGGCCGTTCGGAGTGGATTAAGCTCTACGGAGCCCTTCTGAATAAGGAAGACCAGGCGGATAAGTTCTTTGAGAAACAGGCAAGTGTTATCAAGGAGCAGAGTAAGTATCAGAAGACAAAGAAGACAGTCGCATACTTCACGGTCAGCTCCAACGGCAACATTTCTATCCGAAAGTCTAAAGATTATATCACGAAGATGATTGAATTAGGCGGCGGAAATAACGTATTCCAGGATGTGAAGGAACCTGCGGGCAACAGCACTTCCGTAGATCTTTCCATGGAGGAATTCTATAACACCGCTGTGGATGCCGATTATCTTATCTACAACGCTACTATTGAAGATAAGCTTGATAGCATCGATGATTTGATTGAAAAAGATGACCTCTTCCAGGAGTTTAAGGCTGTCAAGGAAGGAAATGTATGGCAGGTTGATAAGAAGATGTATCAGTCCACTGGCACGGTAGGACAGTTCATCAGGGATGTCCATCATATGCTCACCGATCAGGATGAGAGTAAGATGACATTTATGTCAAAAGTAAAATAGTAAGTATCTAAGGGGAAATTATGGGTAAACAGGCAGAGGAAGCAGCAATTTCAAGCTTCCATTCAGAAAATGTAAAGCGAAGATCAAGGTACGTTTTTGTCTTCGCAGTCATTATCCTGGCATTTGCCGTCATCACTGTGCTTAATATCAACAGCGGTAATGTACATATGGCGGTGACCAAGGTATTAAAAATCTTATTCACAAAAACGGGAGATCCTGACCAGGTGAATATTATCTGGAGAATTCGTCTTCCGCGTATTATCATGGCAGCAATCTTAGGCGGAGCCCTGTCTTTATCAGGATTCCTCCTGCAGACCTTCTTTGAGAATCCGATTGCCGGTCCGTTTGTACTGGGTATCTCATCGGGTGCTAAGATGGTCGTTGCATTGACTTTAATCATCCTGCTTCAGTTTATGGACGGAGTGTCTTCTTATGCTCTGGTCATTGCGGCTTTTGTGGGATCTCTGATTGCCACAGGATTTATCCTGGCGGCATCGAGGAAGATTCATAACATGGCGGGACTTCTAGTAGCAGGTATCATGATTGGCTATATCTGCAATGCGGTGACCGATTTTGTCATCACCTTCGCAGATGATTCTGATATCGTGAACTTAAAGAGCTGGTCCATGGGTTCTTTCTCTGGCATGAGCTGGGGAAATGTGCAGGTTGGTGCTCTTATTGTAGGGGTTACTTTTGTATTGACCTTCCTGCTGTCAAAACCGATCGGAGCTTACCAGCTGGGTGAGGCCTACGCACAGAGTATGGGTGTCAACGTAAAGAATTTCCGCATTGCACTGATCTTGTGCTCCAGCATCTTATCAGCGGCGGTCACAGCATTTGCTGGTCCAATCTCATTCGTAGGTATTGCAGTACCTTTCCTTGTCAAACAGGCATTGGGAACCTCTAAACCATTAATTGTTATCCCGGCGACCTTCTTAGGGGGCGGAGTCTTCTGTATGTTCTGCGATCTGATCGCGAGAATGGCATTTGCCCCGACAGAACTGAATATCAGTACGGTGACTTCCATCTTCGGTGCGCCGATTGTCATTTACATGCTGATTCGCAGACAGAAAGGAAGAAGATAAGTATGGCTGATTATTATTTTAAGATGGATCACCTTTCTGTCGGCTATAACGGGAAAGCTGTGATCAATGATATTAATATTGGGATTAATAAGGGAGAGATTGTCACCCTGATTGGTCCCAACGGAGCTGGAAAGTCCACAATTTTAAAGAGTATTACCAGACAGTTATCTCTCATAGGAGGAAATGTCGATTTTGACCATGAGAACCTTCATAAGATGAAGTATAAAGAATTATCTTCCAAGATGGCAGTTGTCTTGACAGAACGGATGCATCCAGAGCTGATGACCTGTCGCGATGTTGTAGCGACAGGACGTTACCCTTATACAGGAAGACTTGGTGTGCTGAGCAGAGAGGATGAAGATAAAGTTGATGAAGCTTTGGCTGTGGTTCATGCGGAGGAGTTTGCACGAAGAGATTTCAATGCGATTTCCGACGGACAGCGTCAGCGTATCTTACTGGCAAGAGCAATCTGCCAGGAGCCTGACCTGATTGTTTTAGACGAGCCTACCTCCTTTCTGGATATCAGACATAAGCTCGACCTTCTCTCAATCTTAAGGAATATGGCGAAGCAGAAGAATATCACAGTCATCATGTCTCTTCATGAGATTGATCTGGCTATGAAGGTTTCGGATAAGATCATCTGTGTCAAGGGCGATCATATCTTTAAGTATGGGTCTCCGGAGAATCTTTTCAATGAGGAGGACATCAGAGACCTTTACGGTATTGATAATGGATATTTCGACCCTATGTTTGGATCAATCGAGCTTCCGAAAGTCGATGGAGACCCTAAGGTTTTCGTTATATCCTGTGGGGGCACCGGAGTGCCGGTCTACCGACATTTGCAGAGAAGAAAGATACCATTTGCAGTGGGAATTCTTTACCGCAATGATATTGACTATCAGCTGGCAAGGCTATTGGCAGCGGATATGGTGGTTCAGGAGCCATTTACGAGGATTTCAGAGGAAAGCCTGGAGAAGGCGAAGGAGTTCATTAAGACTTGTGATCGTGTCATCGATGCTGGCCTTGTTGTCGGTGAGGGAAACCAGGAGATGAAGGAACTCTTAGATTACGCGGCTGACCTTGGTAAATTAGAAACAATGTAGGAGATAAGTTAACATGAAAAAAAGATTGATTGCATTTTTCTGTATTCTATCCTTAAGTGCAGGACTGCTGACTGGATGTGGCAGCTCTGGCAGTGTAGAGCCTGAGGAGGGTACAGAAATCTCAGACAGCAATACAAGTGGAGAAGATCAAAGCCAAGCTGACAGCGATACCAGCCAGGAGGCGGGGACTCAGACCGTAGCGGGGACGACAGCTGGCCAGGAGAAAGAGATTCTGGTTGTTAGTTTTGGAACAACCTATAATGACAGCCGTCAGAAGACGATCGCTGCCATTGAGGAAGACATTGCTAGAGCTAATCCAGACTATATGGTTTGTCGTGCATTTACTTCTCAGACAATCATAGATAAATTAGCCAAGAGAGATGGAACGGTCATTGATAATTTGGAGCAGGGATTTGACAGGGCAGTAGATGCCGGAGTGAAGACGCTGCTTGTTCAACCAACGACCACGATGGCGGGCAGCGATTATACTACTATCACTGCAGAGGCAGACAAGTATCAAGATCAATTTGACCAGATTGTCGTAGCAGATCCACTCTTAAAAGCTGACGCAGATTATGATAATGTCGCCAAAGCTCTGATTGAAAAGACAAAGGATCAGTATAACGGAAAGACAGCAATCGTCTTTATGGGAGCGGACTCCAGTCATTATTATGAGAAGTTTCAGGATGCCTTTGGTAAGGCGGGAGGAGACCATTACTATGTAGGCTCTGCTAACCGTAAGCCAGGCTGTCAGGATATCATTGCAGCCATCAAGGACAAGGGATATGAGAAAGTCTACTTAGAAGGATTTACCGTGGTCTCTGGCCTTAATACCAATGAAGAGATGGCAGGAGATGGCAAGGATTCCTGGAAGTCACAGTTTGAGGCAGCTGGCTATCAGGTAGAGACTAATATGGATGGATTAGGACAAATCCCAGCAATACGACAGATATATCAGACCCACACAAAGGAAGCTATTGCGAAATTAAAGTAAATTCACTAAAAAGAGAAAGCAAGAGGCAGAAGTCACAGATAGACTTTCCGCCTCTTGTTGTTGCCTTAGCATGCAAAATGAACCGCCAGTGGCTGTTCATTTTGTTAATAATTATTCTGCAGCCTTTGAAGTGTACCTTTCAAAGATATCCCTTATGGTCTCATGAAGATAAGGGAGATACATGTCCATCTGTACTGGCTCGTGATAGAGGATACAGCTGTGTGCTGTGGAGCCTACAAGCTCGATGATGGTAAAGAGCATCAATTCTGGCTGCTTACATTCAATTCCGCATTCAGCCATCTGGCTGATACAGTAGTCCAGTAATTCTTGAGATTCTTCGGGAATCTGCCGTTCAAAAGCGTTCTTAAAAATTCCCCAGGACAGATTCTTAGAGATAAACCGCAGAAGCGGTGGATTCTTCTCAAATTCTCCGATGATGTAATCCGCAAAGGTGATGATCTGATCTTCGAAGCTCAAATTTTTATGCTGTGCCATCGCCTCGTGGGCTCTTCCAAAGAGCTGGCTTGTTTGGCTGATGATTAGCTTGTCCCGCAGGTCATACTTATCCTTAAAATAAAGATAGAATGTTCCCTTTGCAAGACCTGCCTGATTAACAATGTCGGAGATTGTCGTCTTGGCAAATCCTTTATTGGTAAAAAGATCGAACGCAGTCTGGAACAGAGCATTCCTCTTTTGCAATTTGTTTAAATTCGCTTTCCCCATAACGTACACCTCCAAGTGATCGAATAATACAATGACTACAGTGTCGCAAAGCGACGGAACAATCCGTAGCCACTTATGACGTCCACGTCATATTTTGGCAAAGGATGGAAATTGATCAGAGACCACAGTATTATTGATTTCAATTCTCATTATCAGATGCTTTTCTCAAAATGTCAATGAAAAAATGACCAATGTTCAATTTTTTTGCTCAAAATACTAGACAATATAGACACATTGTCCAATTATGATGTTGACCATTGGTCATTTTCGTATATAATAGGATACGGTAGAAAGAATTTCGTAATGTTCGCGACAAATGTACGAGTGGGATTTGTGCAAGATAGCGAAGTATTTCACGGAAAAGGAAGGAGTCGCAAGTGATTAAGGTAGGAAAATGGATCGCCAAGTATAAAGTGCTTGTGCTGATCATTGGTTTTCTACTTCTGATTCCATCATTTATCGGCATGCAGATGACCAGAGTTAATTATGACCTCTTAAGTTATCTGCCAGAACGACTTGACACGGTCAAGGGTCAGAACATCATGGTCGATAAATATGGTATGGGTGCATTCTCTATGGTTGTAGTAGAGAACATGGACCTAAAAGATGTTCAGAAACTAGAAGACAAGTTTAAAGAAGTTCCCCATGTTAAGGATGCCTTATCCTATAATGACGTGGCAGGAGAGACGGTACCTGTCTCCATGGTACCTAAAAAGTACAGAAAGGCTTTCATAAAGGGAGATGCCAAGATGATTATCGTACTCTTTGATGATACGACATCATCGGATCAGACTATGGATGCCATCTCTAATATGAGAAAAATTGCAAGCAAGCAATGCTATATCAGCGGTATGGGCGGCGTTGTCACAGATATTAAGAATCTGGCCTTAAAAGAGCTGCCAATGTATGTTGTAGTAGCCGGAGGTTTATCCTTCGTTGTACTGGAACTCACCAGTGAGTATTTCCTGATTCCGGTCTTCTTCTTGCTTAGTATCGGAATGGCAATCCTCTATAACTTAGGAACCAACATTTTCCTGGGTGAGGTATCGTACATCACTAAGGCACTGACTGCTGTACTGCAGCTGGGAGTTACGATGGATTACTCCATCTTCCTTCTTCACAGTTATGAAGAGAATAAAGAACTTTATCCGGATGATAGGAATGAGGCGATGGGGCATGCGATCTCACAGACCTTCGTATCTATTGTCGGAAGTTCCGTCACCACAATCGCAGGATTCGCAGCTCTGTGCTTTATGACATTTGCTTTAGGGCGAGACTTAGGTATCGTCATGGCAAAGGGTGTTGTCTTTGGAGTGATCTGTTGTGTCACAGTACTTCCATCGATGATCCTGCTTTTCGATGGACCGATTGAGAAGAGTAAGCATAGACCGCTGATGAAGGGATTGGAGAGGGCATCAGGATTCATCTTAAGACATCATCGGATCTGGTTGGCTATCTTCTTAATTCTGTTGATACCTGCTATTTACGGTAACAATAATGTTCAAGTATATTACGATATCGCCAAAGGTCTTCCAGACAATCTGGAAAGTAACATCGCTCAGAAGAAGCTGGAAGATGACTTCAATATGAATACGACCTATATGGTCATGATGAACAAGAACCTTGATTCGAAAGACAAGAGAGACATGATCAATGAGATCAAGGATGTCAAGGGAGTTAAGTACACACTGGGTATCCCGACTTTCTTAGGACCAACCGTTCCGGAATCAATGATTCCTCAGAAGATTCGTTCTATGCTTCAGGGTGGAAGATGGGAGATCGCATTTGTCGGATCTGATTATGGCAATGCCACTCATCCAGTCAACAATCAGATAGACAAAGTAATCAAAATCGCTAAGAAATATGATCCGACCTCCATGGTTATCGGTGAAGCTCCTCTGATGAAAGACTTGGAGGATACAACGAATGTAGATATCCGTAATGTAAACGGTGCTTCTATTCTTGCGATTTTCGTGATTATCCTGTTGGTATTTAAGTCGATCTCACTGCCGGTTATTCTGGTAGCCGTTATCGAGTTCGCCATTGCCGTCAACATGGCAGTGCCGTTCTATCAAGGCGAGAGCTTAGCCTTCGTTGCCAGCATCGTAATTGGTACGATTCAGTTAGGTGCGACCGTAGACTATGCGATCCTGATGACGACTCGATATCAGACTGAGCGTAAGAATGGACGTACGAAGAGAGAAGCGATTGATATCGCTCATCAGACAAGTATTGTTTCTATTGTCACAAGTGGATTATCCTTCTTCGCCGCAACCTTCGGTGTTTCCATGTACACAAAGGTTGATATGATCGGTTCCATCTGTACACTTCTTGCCAGAGGATCCATCATCAGTATGATTGTAGTAATCTTCATACTTCCGGCTATGTTCAATATTTTTGATAAGATTATCTGTCATACGACAAGAGGGTTCAAAAATAAGATAAAGAGAGAAGATGGACAAACCATCTACACGAGCGACTGAGAATAGATAAGGATTGATAAGAATGAGATTTTGAATAACCTTCTAAAGAATGAATGGTTGATGGAAGGTTTTCAATAATAGATATATGAAGTATAGGAAGGTTTTTAGATAGATTAGGAGGTATGAGCCACATGAGAAAGAGAAAGATGAGTCGTTTCGGTTCTAAGTTCTTTGCACTTGCCATGAGTGCCGTTCTTGCAGCGGGAACAACACTTCCAGTAAGTGCTGCTAAAAAGAGTGAAGATAGAGATGATAAATCTGAGACCGTTTATGTCAATGCACATGCAAACGGATCTGTAAAAGATATCACGGTAAGCGACTGGCTGCAGAATCGTGACAAGACACAGCTCTTAGAGGATGAGTCAAATTTAAGTAAGATTAAAAATGTAAAAGGCGATGAGAAATTCACCACAGATGAAGATAATGGCCTTGTATGGCAGGCTGATGGTAAGGATATCTATTACCAGGGTAAATCCACAGAGGAACTCCCAGTATCTATGTCCATCACATATTATCTGAATGGAAAGCAGATTGACCCTAAAGACCTGGCAGGCAAGTCCGGGGACGTCAAGATGCGTTTCAACTATACAAACAACACTAAGAATGAAGTTAAGGTAGATGGCAAGAAAGTCAACGTACAGACACCATTCTCTATGATCACAACAATGATCCTTCCAGATGATACATTTTCTAATATCAAGGTGACGAACGGAAAAGTGGTATCAGACGGAGATAAGTCCATCGTCATGGGAGTCGTATTCCCAGGATTAAAGGACAGTCTGAAATTATCAGACTACGAGAAGACGGAGGATGTAGACATTCCAGAATATTTCGAAGTTACCGCTAAGGCGAAGAAGTTCGAGCTCGACCTTACAGCAACCGTCGCTACCACAGGAACATTAAGTGATTTAGATACGAGTAAGCTTGACGATGCGGATGACTTAAAAGACGATATCGATGATCTGACAGATGCAGCCGACAAATTAGTCGACGGATCTGGTGACCTTTCCGATGGTGCTAAGGACTTAAATGACGCTATCCATAAATATGTAGATGGTGTTGGCACGGCAGCAGACGGAAGCAAAAAGCTTGCCAAAGGACTTGATACCTTAGAAAGCAACAACAAGAAGCTCAACAAAGGAGCAAAGCAGTTATCCGATGGTACGAAGACACTGAAGTCAGGTACCAAACAGTTAAAAGATGGATTAAAGAACTATACCAGCGGAGCAAGCACTTTAAGTACTGGAATCTCCTCTGCAAAGGGTGGAGTGATGAAGCTTGACGTTGGAGCTGATCAGTTGCAGAGTGGACTGAAGGATTACACCGACGGTGTTAAGAAGCTTTCTGATGGTATTGATCAGATGAATAAAGAACTGGATAAAGTCCAGATTCCAAGTGACGCAGAGTTAAAAGAACTGCAAAAGATTGCAAAGTCATTAAAGGCAGATCAGAAGGCTATCGCAGCAAATCAGAAGGAGATTCAGGGACTGCTTCAGCTTGCTCAGAACTTTGAAAAATCGAAAGCACAGCTTACACAAGATGTGGCAACAGAGCTGACATCTGGAGATACCAATACAAAACTTCGCGGTAATATTGCAGCAGCAGCTGGCGATGGCGCAAAAGTTGGATATGCCCAGGGCTATACTGATGGAGCAGCCAAGGGTGCAGAGGTTGCCGCACAGCAGGCTCAGGCAGTGGCAGCGGAGGAAATTACAAAAGCAGTGGAATCCGGAAAAATCTCATCAGCTCAGGCCGCAGCATTAAAAGAGGCCTTATCTGGGGTAGCTAGTAAGGCAGGTAAGAAAACTCAGGAGGCACTGCAGGCAAGTACACCAAGCCCAGATACAGATAAACTGAATCAGCAGGTTACTAAGGCAGTTGTGAAAGATAAGAATGCGGATCCAACTCAGACTATGACAGATTTTGGAGGATTCCTCCAGAAAGAAGTAGACAGTGCAATTCCAGCAGACTCTATCCAGAAACTCCAGGCTCTGCTTCCATATTTAAGTGACATTAAGACCCAGACAGATAAACTTGCTGCATACTCCGACGCACATCCAATTAACTTAGATGATCTTTCAGCGAAGATAGATAAGCTGACCAAAGGTGTAGATACTATGGACGCTGGCTCTAAGGAGCTTGTCAAGAATAGCAGCAAGTTAAATGGAGGTATGAAGACCCTTAATGAAGGTATCGCTACACTCGGAACTGGTATGAGCACACTCCAGGCTGGTTCTAATACGCTTGTAAGTAACAATGACAAACTTAACAGTGGTGCCAGTGCATTAGATACCGGTGTAGGAAAGCTTAAGACTGGTTCTTCACAGCTTAAGACTGGTTTAAAGAAGTATACAGATGGAGTAAGCACTGCTTCTGATGGAGCATATAGCTTAGTAGCAGGTATGGATAAACTGACATCCGCTGGTGGCTTACTTGGTGATGGCTCTAAATCACTCTTAGATGGAGCGAATGAGCTTCACGACGGTATGACTAAGTTTAACGAGGAAGGTATCTCTAAGATTGCAGATCTTGCCGGAGATGATCTTCAGACTGTAATCCGCCATGTGAAAGCTGTACGTAAAGCAGATCAGAACTACCAGACCTTCAGTGGCATCAAAGATGGCCAGAAGGGTAATGTTAAGTTTATCATCGAGACAGATGAGATTAGCAAAGACGATGATTGATTGAAGAAAATTATATATAACTTATAAGAATCTTTCTAAGAAGACATCCTATCATAATTAGTAGGGTGTCTTTTTTGTGTAAGAGAACTACTAATTCTTATGATACATAACCTTTTACTTATGGAATAAACCATAAAACATAGTAATCAAGTATGGAAAGTATAATTTTTATGGTAAAAGTCATATAAAACCTATTGACATTGTAGGAATACTGGTGTAATATACAGTCAACAACAAAAAACGAAACAACATAAACCACAATAACTTAAACATAATTAGGAAAAGAGGTACAACATCATGGCAAAGAAGCATTACGAAGATAGAAATTTAAAATTTGAAACTTTAATGACTCATGTAGGTCAGGAACAGGCTGATCCAGTTACGGATTCCAGAGCAGTTCCTATTTATCAGACTTCATCTTACGTATTCCATAATTCACAGCATGCGGCTGACCGTTTCGGTCTTAAGGATGCTGGTAACATCTACGGAAGATTAACAAACCCTACAACAGATATTTTTGAGCGTCGTATCGCAGCCCTTGAGGGTGGTGTTGCTGCTCTTGCAACTGCATCTGGTGCAGCTGCTGTAACATATGCGATCGAGAACGTTGTTCTTGCTGGACAGCATATCGTATGTGGTAAGAACCTCTACGGTGGAACTTACAACCTGTTAGCTCATACATTAGTTGATTTCGGTATCGAGTCTACATTCGTTGATCCACTTGATCCTTCCGCTTTCGAGGCAGCTATCCAGGATAACACAAGAGCACTTTATGTTGAGTCTCTTGGTAATCCTAACTCAGAGGTTACAGACCTTGATGCAATTGCAAAGATCGCTCATGCACATAACATTCCACTGTTAGTTGATAATACATTCGGAACACCTTATCTGCTTCGTCCAATCGAGCATGGCGCAGATATCGTAATCCATTCCGCTACAAAGTTCATCGGAGGTCATGGTACTTCCATCGGTGGTGTCATCGTTGATGGTGGTAAGTTTGACTGGAAGGCAGCTGGCAAGTTCCCACAGCTCACTGAGCCGAACCCATCTTATCATGGAATAAGCTTTGTTGATGCAGCAGGTCCTGCAGCATTCGTTACAAGAATTCGTGCAATCCTTCTTCGTGATACCGGTGCTACACTTTCTCCAATTCATTCATGGATCTTCCTCCAGGGACTTGAGACACTGTCCTTAAGAGTTGAGAGACATGTAGAGAATACTAAGAAAGTCATCGAGTACTTACAGAAGCAGCCATTAGTTGAGCATATCAACCACCCAAGTGTATCTGAGGATCCAGAGCAGCAGAGACTTTATAAAGAGTACTTCCCTAATGGCGGCGGCTCAATCTTCACATTCGAGATCAAGGGCGGCGCAGAGGTAGCTAAGAAGTTCATCGATAACCTTGAGTTATTCAGCTTACTTGCCAACGTTGCTGATGTTAAGTCCTTAGCAATCCATCCAGCAAGCACAACACATGCAGAGCTGAATGAGAAAGAACTCTTAGATCAGGGAATCAAGCCTAATACAATTCGTCTCTCCATTGGTATCGAGAACATCGATGATATCATCGAAGATCTTGATGAGGCATTCAAAGCTGTTACAGAGGAGTAAAATAAATAATACATATACGTTAAGTATGTAAAAATATCTTGAAAATTTTTTCCTCCAGGTACACAATAGACTTGGAGGAATTGATAAAATTAGATGAGAAATTCATTTAAAAATTTAAGAGAAAAGGAGAAATAGAAATGGGAATTTATAAAGGAACATTAGATCTTATTGGAAATACACCATTAGTTGAGGCAGTTAACATCGAGAAGAAGCTTGGACTTAAGGCAAAACTTTTACTCAAGCTTGAGTATTTTAACCCAGCTGGATCTGTTAAGGATCGTATCGCAAAATCTATGATTGAGGATGCTGAGGAGAAAGGACTTTTAAAAGAGGGATCAACAATTATCGAGCCTACCAGTGGTAATACAGGTATCGGCCTTGCTTCTATCGCAGCAGCTAAGGGATACAGAGCAATCTTCACAATGCCTGAGACCATGTCTGTAGAACGTAGAAATATCTTAAAGGCTTATGGTGCTGAGATCGTTCTTACACCTGGTGCTAACGGTATGAAGGGTGCTATTGCTAAGGCTGATGAGTTACATGAGCAGATCGATAACAGCTTTATTCCTGGACAGTTCGTTAACCCAGCTAACCCTAAGGCTCATTATGAGACAACAGGTCCTGAAATTTGGAAAGACACTGAGGGTAAGGTTGATGTCTTCTTAGCAGGTGTTGGTACTGGTGGAACAGTAACAGGTACAGGCAAGTACTTAAAGGAGCAGAACCCTAACGTACAGGTTATCGCAATCGAGCCAGCTTCCTCCCCAGTATTATCTGAAGGTCATGGCGGAGCTCATAAGATTCAGGGTATCGGTGCTGGATTCGTTCCAAAGACACTTGATACAGAGTTATATGATGAAGTATTCACTGTAGAGAATGATGCAGCATTCCAGTGGGGCAAAGAGATTGCTAAGACTGAGGGTATCTTAGTTGGTATCTCTTCAGGAGCAGCTTTATATGCAGCAATCGAGGTTGCTAAGCGCCCTGAGAACGAGGGAAAGACCATCGTTGCTTTACTTCCTGATAACGGAGATCGTTACTACTCTACAGCACTTTTCCAGTAAAATAATGCTGAGATAAGCTGTACCTCCTACAAATTAATTGCAGTAATTTTATACATAGGAATCCTCTCATTCCTGTCCTGTAAGTAAGCGGGGCAGGAATGATTTTTTGTCTATAATGAATAGAAATTGTATCTCTGTTAATGTTCATGCATTATATCTCTCAGTGAAAAATAGTTTGAA
>JAXJRI010000147.1:0-5988 GCA_036310685.1 Lachnospiraceae bacterium
GGAGAGATAAGACCTTAGGGGAAGGCTATTCCAAGTCTGACATTGAGGCAAGGATCTTAGCAGGGAAACTTTTGAGGAATGGCGGAAAGAGGAATGATGAGGAGACTGTGATAGCGACTTCAGTTATGTCTAAAAATGCAATAAGGAAAATAGACAACTATCTTGGCCCTTATCTTCGGATCAAGCTGACGGGATTTCAGAAACGCAGAATCTGGATCGTCTACCGGAGTGCTCATTATTTATAAGCCAGGAAACCATTTGCTGTCCGCTGGTACACCGTGAGAAAAGACGCGATGGATATCCGGAAATTATTTCAGGAATGTCAGTATCTCTTAGAGAATCATATCGGAAGTGTCGAGGAGATGAAAGCCAGATATCCTAAAGCCGGCAGAAGGGAGCGGAGTATGATCAAGCGGATCTTAAAAAGGGAAGCGGATCAGCAGTTGAGAACTGGGATGATCCGAGAAAGAAGAAAGCAGCGGTCGAGGACAGAGGAACCAAAACAGCCAAGCAGATAAGGAGGAGAGATATGGAACAGACCATGAATACCAGAGTACAGATTATGGAGAAGATGAGGATTCCCAAAGAGACGATCGAGTTCTTAGATCAGATTTCTGTCCCCCTGATCCAGGAATGGATGTATGTCTGCGCAGTCGAGAACATGCCTCTCGAGGATTTGCCAAGGATTATCGAAGAGGTAGAGGAGAATCCTGCCAATGCATCAAACCTGATCATGACAGAACGCTTGAAATTCTTAAAAGAGCTTTACCAGGATAACAAAGAATTGGAAGCGAAGGTCAATGACCTTCATGATAAGGTCGTCAATATCTATGATGAGACTTCTTCTCTAGTGAAGACACTGGATAGTACCATCCGTAATGTCCTGCAGGAGAAGGACCGCATGGTGGAGGAGAGTATTGAGAATCACATGGACCAGATCAAGGAGAAAGACCAGGTGATTGAGAAACTGAAACAGGAACTTGAGGAATCAAGGCAGGAGAAGCATGCACAGGAAGTTTATTTCAAAGAAACCAATGATCATCTGAAAGCCCTGCGAACAGAACTGAAGACCCGGGAGATAAGGAATCAGGAAAAATCTCAGGAGAACATTTCCCAGAAGGGAGCAGAAAAGAAATCTTTGAGGAACTGGTGGAAGGATCATTTCCGAAGAAGTCCGGAGGAAGAGGCACAGCTCTTTATCAAGACGGTGATCGAGAAGGATGGCTACAGCGAGCAGCAGAAAGAGTATCTGGTCTCCTGCCTGGAGGAAGGGGATTCTCCAGAGCTGATTGAGAAATTTGCTTCGCCAAGTCTGTCGATCGAATTCATGAAACGGATGCGGGCGATCGCAAAGAGACCACGAAGCTAGTGAGAAGGGTTGGTGATAGTTATGGAGAAGAAAAATTTGAAAAATGATCATAAGAAAAATGTGACTATTTTGCGTACGCAAAAAGAATTAAAAGAATTTTTTGAGAAACTCCCAGACGGAGTGATTGCTTCCGTGAATGTGGAGAGTGAGAAAGGTGATGAGGCAGAAGATGGCAGAACAGAATAGAACCGAAGGATATGAACTTCCGAGAGTGGAGGCCAGACTTGCTTTAAAAGAGCAGTCTGGTCTTTATAGTTCCCAGAAACTTTCCGATCCGGTTTCGGCGATCCGGGTCATGGCAGATACGATGAAGGAACTTGATCGTGAGATGGTTTGCGTTGTAAATATGGATAGTAAACTTCATCCGATCAATTACAGCATTGTGAGTATAGGGACTCTGACAGATGCCGTAGTTTCTATTCAGAACGTATTTAAGACCGCAATCTTATCGAATGCGGATTGTGTGATGATGCTGCACAATCATCCCAGTGGATATGTAACACCAAGTATCGAAGATAAGAGGATAACAAAGCGATTGTTAGAAGCCGGGAAACTGATGGATATCCCATTGATCGATCATATTATTATCGGAGCCGGAGAAGGCAATTGGTACAGCTTTCATTCCCACCAGTCCTTTCGTTTTACGGGAGAACCAGACTATGGTTTTCTCTCAGACATGATGGAGGAGAGGGAAGAAATGTATGAATCAGGGGAAGATTGGACAGAGGATGACTATGATCTTGATGATGATATTTCTGGAGTTCAAGAAAAAAAGGAGCAGTATCACAAAGGAAGATCCAGAAAAGAGCAGATGGAGGAGATCTCCAGGAAATTGGAAGAAGGTATGGAGAAGATCTTTACTTCCGATGAATATCGGAAATATTTAAAAACAATGACACAGTTTCACAATTACAGCTTCAATAATACGATATTGATTGCCATGCAGAATCCAGATGCGACCTGGGTGGCAGGCTATCGTGCCTGGCAGCAGAAGTTTCATCGTCAGGTAAAGAAGGGAGAAAAAGGCATTCGGATCATCTCACCAATGAAGTTCAAGGTGGATCCACAGAAAGACCAGTCAGGTGGAGAAGTAACAGAAAGATATGAAACGAATCAGAATCAGAGACAGGAAGACCATACAGCGGAGGAGACCAGGACCTATTTCCGGGTGACCTCCGTTTTTGATATCAGCCAGACGATAGGAGATCCTCTTCCAACGCTTGAGGTTCCAGACCTGGAAGGCAGTCAGAAAAACTATAAAGGTTTCATGGAGGCTCTGTGCAGCGTCTCTCCAGTTCCGATCCGCTTTGATCAGATCTCCGGGGAAGGGACCAGGGGATATTACAGCAGCACAGACAAAGAGATCGTTATCCGGGAAGGAATGTCGCAGAGCCAGAACATGAAAACCGGAGTTCATGAGTGCGCCCATGCTCTTCTTCACGATGCCGACCATCTGCAGTCGACGGGAGAAGTCAAGGATCGTCAGACCAAAGAGGTCGAAGCAGAAAGCGTTGCTTACTCGGTATGCCAGTACTTTGGCCTGGATACTTCCGACTATTCCTTCCCTTACATTGCCTCATGGGCTGGTGGAAGGCAGAAAGAATCCTTGAAGGAATCCATGGATCTCATCCGCAGGACATCAGGAAGCATTGTCGATGGGATGGTGGAAAAGATGCGCGAGTTGGAGATAATCGAGGCTCCGGAAGAAAATGTCACCCAGTCTGCAGATCAGTTTGAGATCTACCAGATCGATAAGGACAGTAAAAGCGCAGGGCAGATGTGGTTAAGCTATGGCTACCTGAAGGATCACCAGATGGACATCCACCCGGAAGACTATCACAAGGTATATGAGGGAGCCCTGGATGCGGGAATGACTCTGGAAGGGATATACGAGAGGTTTAATATCAACTCCCCGGAAGATTTTAAGGGTCATTCCTTATCGGTATCCGACATTGTCGTTCTAGTCTCTCCCAAAGAAAGAAAAGGCTACTATGTCAATGATATGGGCTTTGTAGAGGTCCCAGAATTCAGTAAAAAGACGTCAAAAGAATGGGAGCTTTCCAGGGACCCAGCACAGAAGGTGGAATCCAGCCAGATAGAAAAGGGAGAGGAACCGAGAACTGGAATGAAGAACGAAAAGAAGGAGGAGAGAGTCTTATGGAGATGACGACCGGATATAAGACGTTTGGAGAGCGGATCACAGAGCTCTATCAGGCAAAGCATTATACCAGAGATGAGATCGCTAACGTCCTGTTAGTTACGCCAGAGAGGATGCGCCAGATCGAGACAGGGATCACTTATCCGAATGATACAGAAAGCTTTCTGTTGGAAAATATCCTGCATGTCGATATCGCCAAGTTAAAGCGGGGTGAGCTGGTCATGCATAAGACAGAAAGCCAGATCGAGACTATGATCGTTTCCGCTCTTACTTATGTAGAAAAATCGCAGAAGAACTTGGATCAGATGCATGGTCTTCTCTCAGAATTGCAGCAAAAGCCTGACCGGATCCAAACTTCTGGCAAATTGCGTCCAGAAAAAGTAAAGACAGATAACCCAGAGAAAGTACGGTCAAAAAAGGTAAATACCTCATTTGCTGAGGCCAAGTCAGAATTTCATGAGACCGCCGAGAGGACACGATAGGAGGGAAGAAACAATGGATGAATTAAGCAGAGGAACCGATGAGATCTTCATGCACGTGAGGAATATCCTGCGTCTGGCGGATCCGCTCTTCCAGTTAGAGGCAGTTGGTACGATCAAGCTGATCCAGTTCTTTGCCAGGATGGTCAAGGAGCATCAGCTGAAGGAAAATACCTTTGAAGACTTTGCTAAGTTCTTAAAGGCAACCGATGGTAAATATAACATCATGAACGTACCGATGGTCCAGGAAGAGAAGTTTCGGACAGAGATGGAGCAGCTGAATGTTCACTACATGATCCTGCCGGATCTTAACAAAAACGACGGACTCATGCAGATCGCCGTCTATGAACCGGACCGTGAGAAATTTGGTGCCTGGTATGAACGCTTCCTGACGGACCGCATGCAGGGCGGCGAGAAAGAGCTTCGGGAACTTCAGGGACTGACCCGGGGAAATGTCAGCATCATCTCCTTCCCATTAGAGGGAAGAGAAGAAGGAATGGCAGAAGATTTTCAGTCTCTTGGTATCAATTATGCCAGGCTTCCTGACCTTCGTGTCGGAGATGGCAGCATTCAGTTTGAGATCGCCAATGCGGACATGAATAAAGTCCATGAATGGTACAAGCTGAAGCAGCAGGATCTCCTGAAAAAAGGTGAGATTGCTCCAGATTATCATTCCATTTCCCAGGAGCAGTATCAGCAGACGGGAGAGATGACAGAGCAGGATTATCTGGATCATGCCGATGAGTTTTATAAAAAGGCGAATGAAAAGTATGAAGGGAAGGAGCAGGGAGAACTTGAAAAAACTCTGATCAAGAAGGATGCCCAGCCGAAAGAAATTTCTTCTTCCAGCTTTATGCGATTCACTCAGGACCCTGACTTTGTCCCTATCTCTATCAATAAGGATTCTTTGGTAAATCAGTCTGTGGTCTCGGATGAGATGAGACAGAAATTTTGGGAGAAAGGCACCTTTATCTGCCGTGTCCCAGGAACATGGGAGAAGGATAACCAGCACGAGACGATGCTTTTAATACCAAGGAAGCAGGTTTTTGCAGCAGACGATGGAAAGACTCTGATTGGATTCTTAAATCGCAATCATTTACCAGTACTGTTAAATGCGGTCAATGGCCAGTTCCCGAAAGAGTTCCTTGGAATGAACGTGAAAACACTGACTGAGACATTTTTCCATAAAGTGGAGATGGAGGATCTTTCAAAGAACCGTCTGCTGAGTGAAGCGAAGAGTCTGGCAGAAATGAAGGATGTGACACTTCGTGCACCGACGCCGCCGATCAAAGTAAGATAGAGAGGAAGTGAAGAAGGAAAGATGCAGACCAGAAGAAAGGTTCCCTGGTCGGATCTGTATCTGGCCCTGATCGGTATTGAGATCGGGGCATACTTTGTGGGAGGCCTGTTTCAGCTTCCCGGAGTCACCATACAGAATTACCAGGAGAAGTTAAGCTATATTTTTATGCATCCGCTGCACAACTGGTTCTCTGATAAGACCTGGATGGCGATGGGCCTGGCTCTTGTTGCCTGGCTGATGGGAGTCTCCTATTTTCTCAACTATTATAAAAACTATCACTTTGATGCAGAACATGGCACTGCTGAATGGGCGGAGCTGGAACAGATCTTAAAGAAGCTGGAGGATCCGGACCCGATGCGGAATACTATCATCAGTCAAAATGTAAAAGTGGGTTTTGATGCATTATCTAACATGAACATGCTGATCATCGGAGGCAGCGGTTCCGGTAAGACTTCCGGCATAGTCATACCGAATATCCTTCTGGGGAATTGTTCCAATGTGATCATGGATATCAAGGGTGATCTGCTCAAGCAATACGGCAATTACCTCAAGGCTCATGGAATCGTGGTCAAGTCTCTGAATCTCAAAAGTCCTTTGGAAAGTGATCGCTTCAATCCCTTTCTTTATATTAAGAACTATTCCGACCTGATCGGACTCATCACCAACATCCAGAATTCTGTCA
>JAXJRI010000148.1:0-19069 GCA_036310685.1 Lachnospiraceae bacterium
AAAAGGGGGGTAATGCTCTTTTTATTTGCAAAACCCCTTGAAATAAAGCTTAACAGTTGATTTTTAAGAGAAAATATAGGTAGTATTTGACACTACCTTTATATTAGGAGGAGGAAAGTTATGAGATTTAAAAAATGGTTAGCAATTGGACTTGCAGCAGTATTTTCAGCTACTATCCTGGCAGGATGTGGATTTAATAGTTCTGGTGGATCCGAAAAATCTGCGAAGAGTGATTCTGGATCGGACGACGATCTTAACATCATGGTCTGGGATGGTACCTGGTCAGAAGAGATGTTTAAGGATTTTACCAAGAAGACTGGAATTAAAGTAAATATCAGTTATATCTCAAATACAGACGAGATTATGACAAAACTGATTAATGGCAGTGCTGATTATGATCTGGTTGATCTTGAGGCAGCATATGTTCAGCCATTTATAGAGAATGATCTTCTTCAGAAGATTGATCATAGTAAAGTTCCGAATGAGAAATATCTGGATCCAGATGAGAACGTTGCTCCTCCTGGAGATAAAAAGATGGAGTACACGATCACTGATATGGGACCAAATTATACGACTATCGTATATAACAAAGAGACCTGTCCGATTGAGATTAAATCTCTGAAAGATCTTACCAATCCAAAACTGAAAGGTCAGGTTGCCATGGTAGATTCTACAATCTCCCTCTATGGTGCGGCTCTGCAGGCTCTTGGATATAAGGCTAGCTCCACAGATGAGAAAGAGATGAAGGAAGCGCATGATCTCCTCTTAAAGATTAAACCGAACGTTAAGGCTTTTGTCGGTGAATCTGCAGTACCACAGTTAGAGAATGGAGAGGTATCCGCAGCTCTCTGCTGGGATTATCCACTTCTCTGTAATGATTCCAAAGATAACTGGGATAAGTTTGGATTTGTCAATCTTGAGGGAGGTTGCGAAGAGTTCACTCAGTATTGGACGATTCCGAAGTCATCTAAACATGCTGAGGAAGCGGAAGAACTTGTGAACTTCATCTACAATCCGGAAGAGTTAGCCAAATCTTATAAAGAGTATGGCGGTATTCCAGTGGAGAAAAAAGATGTTATCGGCAAATATCTTCCAGAAGATTATTATGAGAGTCCATATATTGAGGGACTTAAGGCTTTGAAGCCGGATGCATGGATGGTTCCAGTTTCCTCCGAGCAGATTGATCTGATGGATGACTATTACACAGAACTTAAAGGCTCTAAATAAATCTTAAATCATGATTCCCAACAGCGGGATTGCTTTCTGTTGTTGGGATTTCTATTTATATAGGGAAAGGCAGTCAAAATGAAAAAGATAGAGATTATAACAAGACCAGAAAAGCTTTCAGGAATTAAAGCAATCTTACTAGGACACGAATGTGATGGAATGACGGTCATGTCCGTCATGGGATGTGGCAAGGAGAGAGGATATATTTCTGAGATGCATTTCACCAGTGATGATATTAATCTTCTTCCCAAAATAATGATCTTTACCGTCGTAGAAGACGCAAAATGTGAGGATATTCTGGCGGATATTAATTCTGCCATCAGCACAGGTAAGACGGGAGATGGAAAGGTTTTCGTGACAGATATTTCTGATGCGATGCGTATCAGAACTAACGAGCGTGGAGAAGATGCGCTGAAGTAGAGCGAATCCAAGAAGAGAAGAAGGAGAACTGATATGGTACCTATTGTACAGATGATTAATGTGGAAAAGTGGTATGGGAAAAATCATGTGGTAAAGAATTGCAACATGAATATTGAACAAGGAGAGTTCCTGACATTGCTAGGACCGTCCGGGTGTGGGAAAACTACTACACTTCGTATGATTTCCGGTTTCGAACTTCCCTCATCAGGTGTCGTAAAGTTCATGGGAGAAAATGTAGAGAAGAAAGAACCTTATGAACGTGATGTCAATACAGTCTTTCAGAATTATGCCCTGTTTCCAAATATGAATGTTGCGGAGAATATTGGTTATGGTCTGAAGGTAAAAAAAGTACCGAAGGATGAGATAGACCAGAGAGTTAAGGAGATGCTCAAACTGGTTCAGCTCGAGGGCTTTGAAAAAAGACGGATTAATCAGATGTCGGGTGGACAGAAACAGCGTGTTGCCATTGCAAGAGCCTTGATTAACAGACCTAAAGTATTACTTTTAGATGAGCCTTTGGGAGCTCTTGATATGAAGCTTCGTAAGCAGATGCAGATTGAACTGAAACGCCTGCAGAGAAAGTTGCAGATTACCTTTGTTTATGTCACTCATGATCAGGAAGAAGCACTTACGATGAGCGACCGAATTGCTGTCATCAGTGAGGGTGTTGTGGATCAGATTGATACTCCAAAGGAGATTTACCTCCATCCGAGGACAAGATTTGTAGCCAATTTTATTGGCGAGTCAAACTTATATGATGGTGTTGTCACTGCCATAAACGGCGATCAGCTTACGATTGGTACAGAAGTCGGAGTTTTCCCTGCATTAAAGAAACGAGTGACCTTTGGCGATGTGAAGGTGAATGATCCGGTATCAGTCTGCATTCGTCCGGAACATATGAAGGTAAGCAAAGAGCAGCCAGATACCTTCTATTTTCATTCCATGGTCAAAGATAAGATTTTTGTCGGAAACTTAACCAAGATGATAGCGGTTATGAATAATGGTAATGAGATAAAGATTAACCGTATTGATGCAAATGATCTTCCAGAACCAGGAGAAGAGTTTTTCCTGAGCTGGGACCCGGAGGATGCGGTTGTGATTCCTTCCAAGAGCCAGATCGAACTGAATACAGCGGATGCAATCAATACCGCTCTCGCATCGGCAAGTGAAGATAGTGAGAAAGCCTGAATCGGGGGTGAGATGTATGAAGATGACCAGTGATAGTAAAACAACGGAGAAGAAACCAAAAGGGAATAGGCATCGGGAAGAATCGATTCGTGCCAGAATCTCCAATGTGATTATGTGCGGTCCTATTACAATCTGGACGGTTGTATTTATCATTATTCCAGTTATTCTTCTGGTATTTATGAGTTTTATGACCAAGGGTCCACTGGGAAGGATTGAATATAAATTTACTCTTTCCAATTATACAGATATTTTCAAACCAGTATATTTTAACGTAGTAAAGCAGTCTCTCATTATTGCATTCTGGACGACATTACTGACGGTATTAATTGGATATCCGCTCGGTATGGTCATGAGCAAGATGAAAAAGAAGACTTCTGGCATGGTAACGATCGCCTTGATGCTTCCTCTGTGGGTCAGTGGATTAGTTATTCTTTACAGCTTTGTTATCATGTTGAATAACTCGGGTTCCATCAATACATTTCTTATGAGAATCGGGCTCATCCATAAACCAATTCAGCTGCTTTATAACCATTTTGCGGTTATCATCGGTATGATTTACATGTTTATGCCTTTTGCGGTGCTTCCGATGTACTCATCGATTGAGAAGCTAGATCCAGCATTGATTGAGGCATCCAGTGATTTGGGTGCAAAGCCGTGGACGACCTTCTTTAAGGTACAGCTTCCAATGACAAGTCCGGGAATCTTTGCGGGAGTCATATTAACATTTATCCCTTGTATTGGTTATTACATGGTAGCTGATATGCTCGGCGGAGGACAGAGTATGCTTGTCGGTAATCTGATTTATCGTCAGTATACAATCTCGAGAAACTGGCCGTTCGGTGCCGCATTGTCAGTTATCTTGGCAGCAGTCATTCTCATTATGGTCAAAGTTTACACCAAGATGGGCGGCAGCCTGGATGATCTAGCTTAAAGGAGGGAGATATTTATGAGTGATACACAAGCTAAAAAGGGACAGGGGTGGAGAATCGCGTCCAAAATATATCTCGTTCTAGTCATGATTTTTCTCTATGCGCCCGTTGCTATCATGATCCGCTATTCCTTTAATAACAGCAGGGCGAACGTCTCATGGATGGGATTCACTACCAAATGGTACGTCAGGTTATTTTCCGATGGAAGTTTATGGCAGATCTTCTTCGTGACATTGTTCGTTGCCGTAATGGTGACCCTGATCGGTACGATAGTCGGAACGATGGGAGCAGTCGGCATGAATAAGGCAAAATTTATTGGACATAAATTTATCACCAGTGCGATCTATTTCCCAATTGTTATTCCTGAGATTGTATTGGCAGTATCCCTGCTGCTCTTATTTAATTTCCAGGGAATGCCTTTAGGAATCCCTACTATTATTATTGGTAATACGACTCTGGTGCTGCCTTATGTTTATATCACCGTAAAAGCACGTCTGGTTGGTATGGATCCTTCTATTGAAGAGGCATCTCTTGATCTGGGAGCAGATCGTTTTTACACCTTTATGCATATCACGATGCCAGCGATTCTCCCAGGAGTCCTGGCGGGTGCGTTTATGAGTTTCTCACTGGTTCTTGATGAGCTGATCATGACAAGCTTTTTGGCAGATGCTGCGACAGTAACCCTTCCAATGAAGGTATATTCTATGATTAAGAAGGGAGTTAATCCGGAAATCAATGCATTGACGACAATTATCTTCTTAGCGGCAGGTCTCTTTGTCGTTCTTTATCTGGTTGTAGATGAGATTCATCAAAGATCAATGACAAAGAAAAGAAAATAAGAGAAAGATTAGGTGAATTATGAAAATGAATGATACATCAATAAAATTTTTATATTTGGATGAAGAAGATATGATTAAATCAGGTGTTCTCGATGCAGGGCGCTGTGTTGACACGATTGAAGAGGTCTTCAGTCTTCTCGGAAAGGGCGATGTCCTGATGGGTGGTCGTAATCACAGAGAACATGGAATTCAGCTGATCTTTCCTAGAAAGAGCAAGATTGAAGGATTTCCACTGGAAGACAGCGCTGACCGAAGGTTTATGGCTATGCCAGCCTATCTGGGTGGCCGCTTCCATATGGCTGGAGAGAAATATTATGGATCCAATGCCCGCAATAATGCTAAAGGGCTGCCTAGATCAATCCTCATGGTTACCCTGAGTGATGTGGAAACAGGACAACCACTGGCTTATATGTCAGGTAATCTTCTCTCTGCTATGAGGACAGGGGCTGTTCCGGCTGTTGCAGCCAGATACTGTGCGAAAAAACATGTCACCAGTCTCTCCCTGTTAGGCCCGGGAGAAATCAACAAAGCCTGTTTCCTGGCATTTGCCAGCCAGTATCCAGAACTTAAGACTGTGAAAATCAAAGGCTCCTCACCGAATTCCAAGTCAGCGAAAGCCATGAGGGAATTCATCCAAAAGGTAAGACCAGATATTACTGATATCATCATCTGCAAAAGCTTGGAGGAGTCGATACGGGACGTTGATATCATTAGTGAAGCTGTCTCAGTCGAATATTTGAAATGGCCGGTGATTGATCCAAAATGGATGTCCCCTGGAACAACACTCATTTCCTCAGGAACGATCGGCTTTACTGATTTAGAATATGTAGCAGAACATTGTAAAAAGACAGTGGACAACTATGGAATGTACGAGGATTATATAGAGGTTTATCAGGAATATGATGAAGATGGTAATCGTCTCCCATCAGGTGTTCCGGGTATGAATTTTGTTAACATGGTAAATGATGGACGGATTCCAAAAAGTACGGTACCAGAACTGGGCAAGATCATTAATGGAGATGCTGCGGGAAGAGAAAATGATGAGGATGTTTATGTGGTAAGTGTCAATGGTATGCCAATCCTTGATGTCGGTTGGGGATATGAGTGCTACCATAGAGCTCTTGATCAGGGAATTGGAACCTGGTTGAAACTCTGGGACAAACCTTTTATGCATCTTGAATGATTACGGAACATTAAAAACGACTAGAATATGGAGGGCAGAAAAGTATGCAAAAGATTGATTCTACCAGACATCTCACCGCTTCTTATAGTCTTATGCAAAGTCTCTATTGGATTCTCGATGTTGCCCTTCTGGCATATGTAACCCCTTTCCTGGAAGAAAGGGGTTATTCTTCTATGCAGATTGGGGTTATTAACGCTTGTAAATTTACAGCGATGATTATCTTTCAATATGCCCTTGGAGTTTATGCGGACAGACATATTGATCGGGCTTCCATCAAAAAAATATTGACTTTTCTTACGCTTGGCGCTTTATTGGCTACTAGTACTTTGACTTTTGCGCCGAATCGCTTTGCTATTGTCATTGTCTGCTTCATGGCTATTGGTATGATGGTGAACAGCCTTCTTACTATGCTAGAGTCATTATCGATACAATATTTGCAGACAGGGGAAAAACTCCATTATTCTTTCTCGAGGGCAGTGGCATCGTTTGTCTATAGTCTTGGCTGTATCGTTATGGGAATTTTCACAGAAAGATGGAATGTGGAATTTGCGGTACGATTTGCAATTCCTGTACTGGCAATCTTTCTGATTGGCAATGTTTTGATGCCGGGAGTTAACCGGGAGAAACTTTCCGCAATCAATCGTAAGATTGGAGAAAATGTACATTCAGCAGGCCATCTGATCAGGTACTACCCGAAATATCGCTGGTTTCTGATAGAATGTTTTCTTATGCTGACTGGATTTAACTTAAACATTGCTTTTTTGATTGACAGAGTTCGGGAATTGGGGGGAGGAAACAGAATTTTTGGAATCCTTATGGCGGTGATTGGTTTTGCGGAAATCCCTACAGCTTTACTTTTTCAGCGACTTTTGAATCATTTCAGTATACAGACGATGATGTTTGTGATGAGCATATTTAACAGCCTGCGGGCCATTGGAACCAGCTTTGCCACTTCTTCTTTTGGCATTGTCGGAGTACAGCTTTTTGAGGCAGGAGGAATGGCTCTATACTATCCAGGGGCAGTGTATTTTATCATGCAATATGTTCCAGTTAATGACAGTGTCAAAGGGACATCCTTTCTTAATATTGCTGGATTTGGAGTAAGCCAGGTAGTCTCTGCTGTATTATCAGGCTTGATCATGCAGAATTTTGGACTGCAGAGCCTGATGAATATCAGCAATATTTGTACTCTGCTTGCAGTGGCAGCAGGATTAATCATGCTGAAAGTTCCAAGAGAGAATTCTCTGTATTAATATAATGCACGGACTGCAACAAAGAAAGGGTTGCGTCAAGAAGGAAAGATTTTTTGCCTTGCATTTTTTCAAAAAATCATTTAAAATACTTAATGTTGGTAGACATTACTCCGTTGGCAGACAGCTCCAAGCTGTCTGCCTTTTTTTGTGCTCATTTTTTCATTAAATAACTTACTGGAGGATGTTCAATTATGACTACAGAAAACAAGATGGGAACGGAACCTGTTTCAAAAATGATGCTGTCCATGGGAATTCCGATCATTATCTCCATGGTGCTTCAAGCGATGTACAACATTGTGGATTCTATGTTTGTAGCAAGAATGCCTGATATGAATGGGATTGCCCACACGGGAGAATTGGCGGTCAATGCACTCACGCTTGCCTTTCCGGTTCAGATGCTGATCGTCGCTTTCGGTATCGGTACAGGAGTTGGCGTCGGTGCAAGGCTGTCGAGAATGCTTGGGGAGAAGAGGATTGAGGAAGTCGGAAAGACAGCGGGGAATGGTATCACCCTGGGACTGATTATTTATGCGGTCTTCTTTATCTTCGGATTATTTGGAGTTCGGATGTATCTTCACTCACAAACACAAGATACAAGAATCCTTGGAATGGGAAGCACTTATCTAAAGATATGCACGCTGCTCTGCGTTGCAAACATTCTATATGGTATTTATGAGAAACTTTTACAATCCACAGGAAAGACAATTTTTTCAACGATCGCGCAAATCAGCGGTGCGCTCACAAATATTGTATTAGATCCGATTATGATTTACGGACTTCTGGGATTTCCAAGACTAGGTGTGGCAGGCGCTGCCTGGGCAACCGTCATAGGTCAGTTTGTCTCCCTGATTGTTGCAATGTTCTTCCACTATGCGAAGAACCAAGAGATCCCGTCGGGTCTTAAGTATATGAAATTAGAATCCAATACGGTTCGTGGAATCTATTCCATTGGTTTCTCTGCGATTATTATGCAGGCACTGATGAGTTTCATGACATATGGTGTCAACATCATCTTTGGCCTTGTCTCAGCCAATGCAGTTACTGCTTATGGTATCTTCTATAAAATTCAGCAATTTGTCTTCTTTGCTGGATTTGGTCTGAGAGACGCGATTACTCCTCTTGTCTCATACAATTATGGAAGAGGGGATGAGAAACGTGTGAAGGAGGGTATCAAATATGGACTCCTATATACAATTGTTGTCATGCTGATCGGACTGATAGTATTGCAGCTATTTGCAAGGCCACTCGCAGAAGTATTTGGGCTCACGGCAGAGACAGAGGAGTTATGTGTCCGTGCAATGAGAATCATCTCTACAGGATTTCTCTTTGCAGGTTTTAGTATCGCATCTCAGGGAATCTTTCAGGCGCTGCAGTCAGGCAATAGTTCTCTGATTGTTTCAATCTTACGACTACTTGCGATTCCTCTGCCACTTGCCTATATATTGACAAAAACTGCTTATCCAGAAAATGTAATCTGGTGGGCATTTCCAGTGGGAGAATTAATCTCAGCTATCGTCACTATTATTTTACTGATTCACGTATCATCAGCAATTTTTAAGAGAATGGGAGTGAACTATGCCAAAAACTAAAACTCAGGGAATCATCTTTGGCCTTCTGATGTCCTATATCATGGCTTATGGGATGGAAGTTTATAATGTCGCTATTAAAGAAGGATATAATTTAAATGTTGGTGGTTTTTCAACAATGACAAATCACATTTTTTGGGATGCTTTGATTGAGGCATCTTATATGGGATTATTTGTGTTCATCACATCTAATTTATGGGGCAACCGGATGGGTGCCGCATTTGCAAATAAATACGCAAACCCAGAGAAAGACAATCCATATTTCTACCGAATCATGCGCCAGGCAGGAACAGTCTCCATCATGTGCCCAACGATGAGCCTGGTAGCTTCCATTCTTTTCAACCTGATTATGGGCCATGCGAATCCAATCAATCTTCCTGCAATCTGGGTGGGGACGGTCATTAAGAATCTTCCTATGGCCTTCTTTTGGAACATGTTCTTTGCTGCACCGCTTACACATTTAATCTTTAATAAGATTTTTCGAAATTAAATAACAGGATGATGGAAGTCGCAAAGCGATGGTAATACAATGGGATGACAATCGTTGTATTACCGTCGCTTTTGTTGTCTAGCACGCAAGTGAACTGTCAATGGCAGTTCAGCTTGTTTGACAAGTATGCGCAATGTGGACGTGCAAAACGGCAGCGTCTGTTCGCTGTACTTATATGACTTCTTTTACGTAAATCTTACTGGCACTTTACACCCTGCTAGCTGCCTGCATGATACACTATCCATAAGATAATCGGGCTTTTTCGTGCCTGCAGTAAAAGGGGGATAGTTATGAGCGGAAAGAGAAAAAGAGCAGGGTCTTCAAGAATGATGGTTCTGTTATGCATTCTGGCCCTAGTTGTTGCACTTTCGGGATGTTCTGGTGGCTCGGACAGCGGGAGTACATCTTCTGGTGGTAAGGAGACAATCCTGGGGTCGGGAAGAGAGGCGATTCGCATTCTCTCGGGCTCGGAGAACAAGGAGCTGGAGCCGATCCTTGAGACTTATGCCAAGAAGAACCATGTGAAGATCATCATGACCTACCAGGGTTCTCTGGATATCATGAGGGAATTGGAGGAGAAGGATTTTAATTACGATGCGGTCTGGCCGGCCAGCAGTATCTGGATGAATGCGGGGGATACGCAGCACCGGGTCAAGCATGCCGAATCCATCTGCATCAATCCGGTCGTTTTCGGTATACGTAAATCCCTTGCCAAGCAACTCGGTTTTACAGATCGAGAGGTGTCTATTGCGGATATTCTCGATGCTATTATGCAGGGCAAGCTGAAATTCTGCATGACCAGTGCGACCCAGTCCAATTCTGGCGCCAGTGCATACCTGGGATTTATCCATGGGCTCACCGGAAATCAGGATGTGATCAGCCAGGACGATCTCAAGAATAAGGATCTCAAAAAGAAACTCACAGAGTTGCTCTCTGGGATCAACCGGTCTTCGGGAAGCTCAGAGTGGTTGAAAGAAATGTTTGTGAAGAGTGATTACGACGCTATGGTCAACTATGAATGCCTGATGATCGCAGCCAACAAGGAATTGGAGGCGGAGGGCAAGGAGCCACTTTATGTGGTTTATCCGTATGATGGGCTAAGTATTGCAGACTCCCCGCTTGGATATGTGGATCAGGGGGATGATAAGGCAGAGAAGAGATTTCTCGCTCTGCAAAGATATCTTCTCTCTAGTGATGTACAGAGTCAGATTCAGCAGACTGGCAGGAGAACTGCCTACACCGGAATCAATGAGGAGAACAAGCCAGTCTTCAAAACAGACTGGGGGCTTCAGCCTGACCGTGTCCTTTCTCCGTTCAAGATGCCTGATGCAGATGTACTTGAGGAGTGTCTCAATCTCTATCAGTCGGAGCTTAGAAAACCATCTCTGACGGTCTACTGTCTAGATTACTCCGGAAGTATGTCAGGGGAGGGGGAGAGACAGCTTGTCTCTTCCATGGAACAGCTCCTGATTCAGAAAAATGCCAAAAAATATTTCCTGCAGGCTTCTCCGGAGGATGTGACGATTCTGATCCCCTTCTCGCAGGATGCCATGGGGATCTACACTGCCACCGGTAATGGGAGTCAGATGGATGCTCTCTTCAAGGATGTGAAAAAGCAGTCTCCTCACGGAGGGACCGATATCTATGCGGCCATGGAGAGAGGGCTTGAAGAACTTCAAAGATATGATCTGTCAAAGTACACCCCTGCTATCATTGTGATGACAGACGGAATGTCAATCGATGAAAGCAGTGAATTTTGGAATGTGTACGATAAGGAAGGACAGGATATACCGATCTTCTCGATTATGTACGGGGATGCGGACTCCTCCCAACTTGACCAGCTGGCTAATATGACCAATGCCCGCGTCTTCGATGGGAGGGAGGACCTTGTGGGAGCCTTCCAGAAAGTGCGGGGATACAATTGAGAAAATTTAAAGAATTTATGAGGACAGCGGGTGCTGCCATCATTTCGGTAGTCTTCTTCTTTGTTCTTTATCTGGGGATTCATTTCGCGGCACTCGTGTCTGCTGTACTGGCAGTGGGCATGTATGCGGGAATCTACTTTCTCCTCAAGCCGAGCGAGAAGATAGGACATGTGAATATAGAGACGATAAAGAACGGGGAAGATTCCTTGAGGCTGATTGAGGAGGCGGAGAAAACTCTGAGATCTCTTCAGGCTAGCCTGCCAAAGATTCGTCAGGCAGAAGTTGCCGAGACGGTTGAGGGGCTTACCATGACTGGGCAGAAGATCATTGACTATCTGACAGAACATCCAGACAAGATTTCAGCTGCCCACCGCTTTGCGGATTATTACCTGAACATGGCAGAGAAACTTGCGGGTCGATATATTGATCTTGAGAAAGATGCACTCCCCGGTTCCTCCGCAGAGGAAGTGAAGAAGAAGACGGGGGATGCACTCATGACTCTGAAAACTGCCTTTGATCATCAGCTGAGCCGGCTGACGGAGGGGGAGATGATGGAGATTGAGACGGATATCAAGGTTCTCAAGGAGACGATGAAGATGGAAGGTGACTTATGAAGACGAAATGGGCTGGACTGGCTGTTGTGATCGTCGTGATCCTGATTACGGTCAGTTATATGGGAATCAGCAAGAGAACAAGTGTAACGGAACTAAACGGATATGTGGGAGGGGAGAAGATTGGATTTCTTGAGGATGAGAAGATCCAGGACACGTTGAAGAAGAAATATCATCTCTCTCTCGATTACTCCAAGGCAGGCTCTCTCGATATGGTGACGGCAGATCAGAAGGGGAGGGACTACCTCTGGCCATCAAGTCAGACAGCACTGGAGCTGTATCGGACGGAAGTCGGCAAACCGGTCAGGAGTGAGGCAATCTTTAACACGCCGATTGTCATCTACACCAGGAAGGCTGTGGCTGATGCCTTGATCAGAAAGAATATTGTGAAGAATGAGAACGGGGTTTACACAGCTGACTTAGCGGCTCTCATCAAACTGGTGGAAGATCAGACATCCTGGTCTTCTCTGGGACTTAACCAGCTATATGGCAATGTCACGGTATCCTCCACGGATCCTGTCAAATCCAATTCCGGGAATATGTTTGCCGGGCTGCTGGCGAACACCTTGGCTGGTGGTGTGGCGACGGAGTCGAACATTGATGAACTTCTGCCTAGAATCAAGAACATTTTCGAGAGATCTGGCTATATGGAATCCTCATCGGCAGATATCTTCGATGAATTTCTCAAGATGGGTGTGGGGTCTAAGCCACTGGTTGTCGGCTATGAGAATCAGCTGCTGGAATTCTCCGTGGAGAACCCTGATGTCTGGAATCAGGTGAAGGATGACGTTGTTATGCTCTACCCGACGCCCACCGTATGGTCTACTCACATGTGGATCGCGCTCAACGATAAGGCGGCGGACGCAATCGATGCCCTGGAGGATAAGGATATACAGAAGATGGCCTGGGAGAGGCATGGATTTCGCACGGGTGTCTCGGGAGCAAAGGCGGATCAATCTGCCTTTGCTGATGTGGGTGTCGCCCCTGTAGTGACTCAGGTCGGTCAGATGCCGAATTACAGAACTATGAAGAAGATAATCGATGCTTTAAAATAAAAAAATAAGATCAGGGAGGAATATCATGAGTGATGTAACCTTAGATTCCCTTTTGAAGAAAAAGGGGGAGGAGCAACAGGCAGAGATGGAACTTGCACCGGACAGGGGGGCAGATCTGGCAGAGATTGAGGACCTGTCTCCGCAGCAACTTGCCAAGGTCAAGGAGATTAGGGCGGATATCGATCTTACGGATTCCAATGTGCTCATGCAGTACGGGATTGGAGCCCAGCGGGATATTCAGACTTTCTCCGAGAGCATCCTGGAGAAGGTGAAGATGAAGGACAGCGGGAAGGCGGGAGAACTGCTTTCAGATCTTTCTGACGAGGTGAATTCCATGAAGGTGGATGAGCTGGTGGGCGGCAAGCTGCCCCTCTTTGGATCACTGGCTAAATCTCTTCGTAAATTCGCCAGGCGCTATGAGACGGTAGAGGTGGCAGTTGATCGCATTTCCAATGAACTGGAAAAGGAGAGGATGGATATGGTCCGGGATGTGACCATGTTTGACACCATGTATCAGAAGAATCTTGACCATTTCCGAGACCTTCAGGTATACATCCGCGCCGGGGAGGAGGAGATCGAGGATATTAGAGTCAATACGATCCCAAAGCTCAGGGAGGAAGCCGCGCAAAAGAATGATCCTATGAGTGCCCAGGTTGTCAAGGATTATGAGGAGAACGTGAATCGTTTTGAGAAGAAGATTCACGATATGAAGCTATCCAAGACCATCGCTCTGCAGATGGCTCCTCAGATTCGTCTGATTCAGAATAATGACAGGTTGCTTGTTGATAAGATACAGACAGCACTCATGCAGACTATCCCCCTGTGGAAGAACCAGATTGTTCTTGCAATCGGCCTGGAGAGACAGGAGAATGTCCTGAAGACCCAGAAGAAGATTACAGACACAACCAACGATCTTCTGAAGGCGAATTCTGCTCTCCTCAAGGAGAACACCTTGGGCGTTATGAAGGAATCGGAGAGAGGAATCGCCGATCTGGCAACTCTCAAGAAGGTCAATGATGATCTGATTTCCACGATCAACGAGAGCATCCGAATTCAGCAACAGGGGCACGAGGCCAGAGTCAGTGCGGAGAAACAGCTAGTAACCATGGAGGACGATCTCAAGAAGGCTTTGCTGCAGAGCACATCTGTCCAGAGATGACAGTATTCACAGATTTTGTCTATTTCTATACTTAGTAGGTGACTGCTGATAATATTCCCGAAAACTTTTTGAAAAATAGCTAAGGTCCTGAAAACCACAGGAAGCGCTGATGGAAGCTATAGATTCATCGCTTTCTCTTAATAGTCTGGCAGCACACGACAATCGGTATCGCTTGAGATACTTGATTGGTGTGGTGTCAGTAAATTCGCGAAAACATCGAAGGGCTTCTGATACACTGATGGAAGCTTCCGCTGCAAGCTCCTCTAAAGTCAGATTCTTATCATAATTTCTGTGAATCCAATCTAAGATAATCTGGGCTCTCTGATAGCGTGGTTGGTTTTTCTCTTCTTGTAGAATATCATCGGGAGTGGCCCTTTTCGCAAGAGAAGCAAGGAGTAAGGAGAGCTCATTTCTAACAATGACTGGGTAATCTTCCTGCTCCTCATGAATCGCATCCCAGGCGAGCATAATGTGTGAGAGTATTGCAGAGTCCTCTTCTCCAAAGAAGATAGAACGCATTCTGGTATCACGGATTACCGGTGTTACATATTTCTGATTAAAAATACTTGTCAGCTCACCTGCGATTAGTGATGAATGAAAAATGATGGAGCGAAGTTCTGCAGGCTGATCAGTTCTTGCATTCCGCATAGAGTGGATGGCGGTAGAGTTGATAAAGAACCCCTGACCTTCTTTCAGCCTGGTGTGAGTTCCCTCGATATTAACAAGAATCGTACCCTGGCTGATCCATCCAATCTCAAATTCATCATGCCAGTGTGACATAACTTCCTCTCTGCTGAGATCATCTTTATAAATAGATACAGGAAATCCGGGAGTCTCAGCAAATGTCTCCTTCAGCAGTTTGTTCTCCTCTGAACCAAAAATATCTTTTTCTACGATTCCGCTCACCGAGCATTCTGATATATTCATTATTCTCTCCTGACGATTTTGTCATAATATATGGATAAAAATATTATAACACAGCATAAATTTTAATGATATATTCATATTAGAACATAGAATAAACGTGCAATTTTAGAAATTATGATAAAGGAGAATATAAAAATATGAAGATCGAACACATCGCAATGTATGTCAATGACTTAGAGGGAGCAAGAGAGTTCTTTGTGAAATATCTGGGAGGGAAGTCGAATGATGGCTATCATAATAAGACAACAGACTTCCGTTCTTATTTTATTACATTTGATGATGGAGCAAGATTAGAGATTATGAATCATCCTGAGATGGAGGATACAGAGAAGACACTCCGCAGAACTGGACTGATCCATATTGCTTTCAGCGTAGGTTCGAAGGAGAAGGTAGATGAACTTACTACGACTCTGAGAGAAGCTGGATATGAAGTATTATCAGGACCTAGAACAACTGGGGACGGATATTATGAGAGCTGTATTGCAGTGATTGAAGGTAACCAGATCGAAATTACAGTATAAAAATATAAAGTAGAGATGCAATAGAATAGGGGCCGCCCTCCGAAAAATGGAGAGTGGCCCTTATCTGTCTTAGTATGCAAAAAAGAAGATGCTATTAATTTCAGCATATAGTACTTTTTGTAATTTATAGCTGACTAATGATCTTACGATTGATGCGACGGTAGAGAACTACTGATACAAGCAAAGATACAACTTCAGCGATTGGGAAGCACCACCAGACCATGTTGACATTTCTCGTAAGGAGAGCCAGGAGCCACGCTGCCGGAATAAGTACTGCAAGCTGTCGCATCAGCCCGTTTATAATTCTTTTCGCCAAGGGACCGTGAGAGAAGTGCATTGACACCCACATCATTTTAGATAAAATAGGAAAAGAAAAGACACAAGATAGTGATAAGGAGAGAAATTCATGAGATTAGCAATCATCGGAACCGGTAATATCGTAGGCGAGGCACTTTACGCAATGGAGCCTCTCACTGAGATTGAAAAGAATGCAATCTATGCCAGACCGAAAAGTGTAGGGAAGGGTCAGGAACTTGCTAAGAAGTACGGCATCAAAGAAGTTTATACAGATTATCAGGAACTTTTAGAGCATGCTGATATTGATACCGTCTACATTGGGCTAATTAATTCTGTCCATTATGAATATGCTAAGCAGGCTCTCATGGCGGAAAAGAATGTAATCGTGGAAAAACCATTTTCTGGAACTTATGAAGAAGCAAGTGAGCTTGCTCGTATTGCAAGAGAGAAACGGCTGTTCCTTTTTGAGGCCATCACCATTCTTCATAATGATCTTCTCATCGAGATGAAGAAGAGTCTTCCAAAGCTTGGTCAAATACGCATGATGCTCGCAAACTACTCTCAGTATTCCAGACGATATGATGGCTATTTAAAAGGGGATATTCATCCTTCCTTCACTCCAGTGGCTTTCGGAGGAGCTCTCTTTGATATTAATGTATACAACATTCATTACGCGGTAGCGCTTTTCGGAGCCCCAAAGGCAACTGCTTATTATCCGAACCTTGGATTTAATGGAATTGATACCTCAGGAACTCTTATCATGAACTATGATGGATTTTCCGTGGTGTGTACTGGTGCCAAAGATTCCGACAGTGCTTGCTTCCTCTCTGTTCAGGGAGAGAAAGGCAGCATGAAGTTTGACGGCAAGCCAAACAGTGCATCATCATTTCAGATGACATCAGTCAATGAAGCAGACACCAGTCTGGTGCGAGATGCCTCAGGAGCTATGGTACGATCTATGATTACGTCTGAGTACCAGTCCCCGAAAAAACACCACCGTATGACTCAGGAATTCCAGGATTTTGCCCGGATGATTGATCAGGGCGACATAGAGAAAGCGAACCGTTATCTAGAGGAGAGCCTAACTGTCATGAAAATCTTAGATGACAATGCAGTTTGGAATCGATAGATGATATTATAAATCCAAAATCCTACCATCTCGTGAGATTGTGACAACCTGCCATGGGATGAATTTGCCACTGTTCTTAAGCGCTGTTTCAGCAGCTCTCTGTAGGCCTCCACAACAAGGAACTTCCATTCGGACAATAGTCACGCTCTTAATATCGTTGTTGGATATGATCTCAGTTAGTTTCTCTGAGTAATCAACAGCATCTAACTTTGGACACCCAATCAAAGTGATTTTACCTTTCATAAAGTCCTCATGCATATTGGCGTAGGCATAAGCAGTGCAATCTGCCGCGATAAGAAGTTTTGCTCCATTATAGAATGGTGCCTGTGTCGGTAATAGTTTAATTTGGCAAGGCCATTGTCTCAGTCTGGATACTGGTTTTTCTAAAACTACTCTGTCAGGCTCTTCCTTCTGGTTTGTGCCTAATTTCATAAAACGGGATCCTGGGCATCCTTTTCCTGTTGAATGTATCGTCATCTTTTTTGCCTCCTGTGCTTGTTCTACGGCTGCTTTATCATATGCAGGTGCTTCTCGTTTTTCAAAAGTGATGGCTCCGGTTGGACAACTTGGGAGGCAGTCTCCAAATCCATCACAGAAATGCTCTCTTACAAGCTTTGCTTTACCGTCGATAATATCGATGGCTCCCTCATGACATGCAGTGGCACAGATTCCACAGCCGTTACATTTTTCTTCATCTATATGAATAATTTGTCTTAACATTTATATATCCTCCTAAATCTAATGGGGATATTTTAAATCCGATTCAAAAAGAAATGTGTGGTTTTAACCACATTTGCATAATAATGTTGATTCAAAAAAATATTGACAAAAACTGTTGTTGTAATAGAATCGCACTTGCACTTTGTAAAGTGAATATCGGATGATACACAGATTGTTTCTCTTTCTAGCGCCATGAACCTAAGAGAGGTTGACGAGGTGGAGGGTTATCGAAAGTTCGGCGGATACCCAGTTAGAAAAAACAAGGAATGGTAAATCATCCCTTGTTTTCCTGAGCAATCAAATTTTGAGTATCGCCGACAATTTCTTCGATTGTGACCTTTTTCAGTTCTTCTTCCATAGCTCTTTGAGCATCTTCCAGGTGTTTATCCAGAGATTCGTGGATGTTTCTTCCAACAGGACATTCAGGACGTGGGTTTTCATGGAAATGGAAGAGACCCTTTTCACTGACACTATCGACGGCCTTATAGAGATCATATAAAGTAATCTGGTCTAAAGGCTTTGCTATCTGAGTATTTCCGCTGCCTCTCTTGGTGGTGACAATCCCAGCTTTGCGAAGCTTGGAAAGTACATTTCGAATGATGACTGGATTCGCTCCGATACTGGAAGCCAGAAATTCACTGGTTGGCTTCTCGTCAGAGAAAACACTTATGACAGAAAGAATATGAACGGCGATGGTGAATTGGCTGGTAATCTGCATATATTAGTCCGCTCCTTTAAATAATTTCGAATTGATATATTGTGATGGGTTTTGACACTGTAGTCACATTTGCCCCCACGTCGTATTATAACCTGTAAATCATCATATTACAAGAAATTAATAAATAGTAGTAAGAAAGCAAAAGCCGTTCCCTAGTAGATAAATACATCTATTGGGAACGGCTTTCTCTGTTACTTGTATTCTATCGTTAATTATTCAACAACATTTGATGGACCAAATCCCTTAGCAAGTCTTACAAGAGGTTTGTCAAAATAGATAAACTCAACAACTGGATTATCCCATGTCTTGTACATCTTAGCTGTATTAGGATCTATTTTGTTAAAAGCATACTCTTTTTTAGCTGGGTCTGTGACCACCTTAATATCTCCATTGATTCTGACAGTAAACTTTCCGCTTGGCTCCATGTATGTAAAAGCTGCCTTAGGAGTAGCCTGAAGCTGTTTCCATACATCCTTTGTGTTAGCAGTCATGAAGTAGTATTTGTCATCCTCCTCAAACTGGAACTGGAAGCCACGTCCGTCTGGAGTACCATCCTCTCTTACAGTTGATAAAATGCCGCTTGTGTACTGTGGAAGGTAAGTTAAAAATTCCTGCTTTGTCATAATTTTGATCTCCTTTTTGATATTAGATGTAAAAACATTTATTACATCTTTGATGATGTAAATATAACACAGACCAAAAAAGATGTCAAGAATATAATTACAACTTTTTTCAAAAATATTTTTCTCACAATCACAGATTTTTATGTTGAGTATATTGATGGATAATGAGAATGGTTTAAAATAGTGATAAGGTGATTAGCACCACGAAAATGCGAATGAAGGGCAGGAATGTGGGAGTCGCAAAGCGACGGAACATTCCGTAGTCACTT
>JAXJRI010000149.1:0-9779 GCA_036310685.1 Lachnospiraceae bacterium
GCAGGACAATACGGCACAGGTGGAAGTCAGCTATCAAAATAGCTTATTTAGCACTGAGAGATATCATGCATGAACTGTAACTAGCCGTTCATTTTGTTGCGATTATAACTGGCTGATGCTTGTATATAAGAAGGAATCGAGTTAAAATAGAGATATATATTTAATTGCTCGGATGAAGAGCATAAGATAAAGCAGGGTATGCAGTTTAAGGGAGGTAGTTATGAAGATTACAATGTTAGGTGCGCCTGGTGCCGGCAAGGGAACACAGGCTGCAAAGATCGCTGAGAAGTATGGTATTCCGCACATCTCTACAGGAGATATCTTCCGTGCTAATATCAAGAACAATACTGAGCTCGGTAAGAAGGCTAAGGGTTATATGGATGCTGGACAGCTGGTACCAGATGAGTTAGTTGTTGATCTGGTTGTTGACCGTATTAAGCAGGCTGATTGCATAAAGGGATTTATCTTAGATGGATTCCCAAGAACAATTCCTCAGGCAGAGGCTCTTGATTATAATTTGAATAATCAGAATGAGAAGATTGATTTTGCATTCAACATTGATGTTCCAGATGAGAACATCGTCAAGAGAATGAGCGGACGCAGAGCTTGTACAAAGTGTGGAGCTACCTATCATGTAGAGTTCAATCCTCCAAAGGTTGAGGACGTTTGTGATGTCTGCGGAGCAAAGTTAGTTCTCCGTGACGATGATAAGCCGGAGACTGTTAAGAAGAGACTGGATGTTTACCATGCACAGACACAGCCATTAATCGATTACTATGATAAGAAGGGTGCTCTCGTTACAATCGATGGAACCCAGGATATCAATGTAGTATTTGAAGATATCGTAAAAGCAATTGACAAATAGGCTTATATATTGGTAAAACATTAAGCGGGACTGTGAAAGCAGCCCCGCTTTTGTAAATTTTTAGACACAGCCCCACTTGTAAGCAAGCTTCTGTGGGATGATGAGTTTTGACGCTTAAGTCACATTAAGATACATGGAGAGATAATATATGGCAATCACTATCAAATCAGACCGGGAGATCGCACTGATGCGTCACGCCGGTCATGTCTTAAGCCAAGTGCATAATGAGCTGGCCAAGGAGATTCATGAGGGGATGACAACCAAGGAGGTGGGTGACCTCTGTGAGGAGATTATCTTAAGTTACGAGGACTGTAGGCCTAACTTCAAGGGTTATGATGGATTCCCTGCATCGGCATGTGTCTCTTTAAATGAAGAGATTGTACATGGCATTCCAGATCCAGAGAGGGTAATCCAAGACGGGGATATCGTCAGTATTGATACTGGAGTGGACTACATGGGCTATCAGTCTGATGCGGCTAGAACCATCGCGATTGGTAATGTCAGCAGCGAAGCAAGACATCTTATTGAAGTGACGAGACAGTGCTTCTTTGAGGGAGTTCGCATGGTCAAGCCTGGTGTACGTACCAGTGAGATTTCTAAGAGAATCGGTGAGTATGCTGCCAGCCAGGGATTTACCACGGCAAGAGACTTGACTGGTCATGGAATCGGAACCGACATGCATGAGGAGCCGATGATTCCGAATAAGAAGATGAAGATGAGAGGAATCGTCCTGGAGAAGGGCATGGCCATCGCTATCGAGCCTATGCTCTGCGCGGGTACAGACAACATCTGGTGGATGGATAATGACTGGACCATCGTGACTGCGGACGGTAGGCTGTCGGCACATTACGAGAATTCCGTGGCTGTCACAGACTATGGATATGAGATCCTTACTTTAGTATAATTGGTACTGTCGTTACACTGTCCTTTGTATAATTGGCACTTGTCAAGGATTAATTTTATGGTACAATATAAATTAGGCTATTTTGCAACAGAGTAAAGCCGTTTTGATATCATATCTGCGTTTAGGAGGGAAAAAGCATGTCAAAATCAGACGTTATTGAAGTAGAAGGCAAGGTTATTGAGAAGCTTCCTAATGCTATGTTCCGTGTTGAGCTTGAGAACGGACATCAGGTATTAGGACACATCAGTGGTAAGCTTCGCATGAACTTTATCAAGATTTTACCTGGAGATAAAGTTACAATCGAGCTTTCCCCTTATGATCTGACAAAAGGCAGAATCGTTTGGAGAGATAAATAGGATTAATTGTTTGTGTGAATTGCCTTTATAGAGAGGGCTGTAATATGCACTTTTTGGGACATTTCATGCTTGCTTTTAATATATAGAAATGTTATAATAGACGCCGAACGTTTTGGAAAGGAGAGATAATCGTGAAGGTTAGAGCATCAGTAAAGCCTATCTGTGAGAAATGTAAAGTTATCAGAAGAAAAGGCTCCGTTAGAATTATTTGCGAAAATCCAAAACATAAACAGAGACAAGGCTGATAGTAATAAGTACTTGCTTTTGTTGTGTGATTGGTTATGAACCAGAAGGGTTCATACTAAGATTGCCACCGTCATGGCAATATTTTAAGCGGCTGAGGTGATTAAGTTCACCACTATTTGCGGAGAGGTCATTAGCTCTGCAAAATCATTATTTAAAATTTTTGAAGACGAATCAGTTTGAGACACGCTGGTCATTTCACCGTACTGCGGCAGCGCTGGATCTTACTGAGAGACATAATTAAGTGGAGGTGCACACATGGCTCGTATTTCAGGTGTTGATTTACCTAGAGAGAAGCGCGTGGAGATCGGACTCACTTACATCTACGGTATCGGTAGAACAAGTGCAGATGCGATCCTTAAAAAAGCAGAAGTAGATCCTAGTACACGTGTACGCGACCTTACAGATGATGAGGTTCGCCGTATTGGAGATATCATTAATGAAGAGTACACCGTAGAGGGTGATCTTCGTCGTGAAGTTGCAATGGACATCAAGCGTTTACAGGAGATTGGATGCTACAGAGGTATCCGTCACAGAAGAGGTCTTCCTGTTCGTGGTCAGAAGACTAAGACAAACGCTCGTACTCGTAAGGGTCCAAAGAAGACAGTTGCAAACAAGAAGAAATAATAAGTGTGGGTTAACACTTACACTTTCCTTATGTCCAGATTCCTGCAGGATGCAGGCCGCTTAAAGCTGTGACAAGGGAACACATAAACTTATAAAAGACAAGTATAGACAATATATAAATCCTACAGGGAGGTTTCGTCAATGGCAAAGAAAGTAGCTAAAAAAGTGACGAAAAAGCGTGTCAGAAAGAATGTACAGCATGGACAGGCACACATTCAGTCATCTTTTAATAATACAATTGTAACAATAACTGACGCCGAAGGTAATGCAATCTCATGGGCATCTGCTGGTGAGATGGGATTCCGTGGCTCTAAGAAGTCTACACCATACGCTGCTCAGATGGCAGCTGAGACAGCTACAAAGGCTGCTCTTCCTCATGGTCTTAAGACTGTTGAGGTTATGGTTAAGGGACCAGGTTCAGGACGTGAAGCAGCAATCCGTGCACTTCAGGCTAACGGTCTTGATGTAACAAGCATCAAAGACGTTACACCAGTTCCACATAACGGATGTCGTCCACCAAAGAGAAGAAGAGTCTGATAGGAGGTAAGTTAGAATGGCAATTGATAGAACTCCAATCCTCAAAAGATGCAGATCTCTTGATTTAGATCCTGTATACTTAGGGGTTAATAAGAAATCTAATAGAAAGTTAAACCGTCGTAGCAGAAAGATCTCTGAGTATGGTCTTCAGCTTCGCGAGAAACAGAAAGCTAAATTCATCTACGGCGTATTAGAGAAACCTTTCAGAAACTACTACGCAAAAGCAGAGCGTATGAAAGGCCTTACAGGTCCTAACCTGATGACTCTTCTTGAGCTCAGACTTGACAATGTCGTATACCGTATGGGATTCGCTAGAACAAGACGTGAGGCAAGACAGATCGTTGGACATAAGTTCATCACTGTTAATGGTAAGGTTATCAACATTCCTTCTTACAAGGTAAGCGTTGGTGATGTTATCGAGGTAAAAGAGGACAAGAAGACTATGCAGAGATTCAAAGACATCGCTGAGGCAACTGGCGGAGCTTTAGTTCCTGCATGGCTCGATGCTGATATCGAGGAGTTCAAGGGCACAGTCAATGAGCTTCCTAGCAGAGAGATGATCGACGTTCCTGTTAATGAGACACTTATCGTCGAGTTATATTCCAAATAATATGATTTTTCCAACTGGATGCCTGTGTTTATTCAGGCATTCAGTTGTGGTGTCTTTGGCTAAGGTTTTTGGAATACATTTCCTTAGTTTCAAGAATATCACAGTATACATGAGGGGACTGCTTGAAGCTGTTCCTTTCGTTCAAAGATTTACCCAAAAAGGAGGTTCCCATTCGTGTTTCAGTTCGAACAGCCAAGAATTAAGATCGAAGAAATTTCAGAAGATAAAAAATATGGTCGCTTTGTGGTAGAACCGCTTGAGAGAGGTTATGGCACAACTTTAGGTAACTCCTTAAGAAGAATCATGTTATCATCCATGCCTGGTGCTGCAGTAAGCGCTATCAAGATTAAAGGTGTGCTCCATGAGTTCAGCTCTATCCCAGGTGTGAAGGAAGATGTTACTGAAATCATTATGAACATCAAGGAGCTTGCTATCAAGAATAACAGTTCCTCTGATGAGCCTAAGCGCGCTTTCATCGAATGTTCCGGTGAGGGCCTTGTGACAGCTGGAGATATCCAGGTTGATTCTGATATCGAGATCATCAATCCTGATCTTGTTATCGCAACTTTAAATGGTGGTCCAGATTGTCATTTTGAGGCAGAGCTCACGATCACTAAGGGTCGTGGATATGTTGGCTCTGATAAGAATGAGACAGAAGATCAGTCAATTGATGTGATTGCCGTTGATTCAATCTATACACCAATTGAGCGTGTCAACATGATCGTCGAGGATACTCGTGTCGGTCAGGAGACAGATTATGATAGACTTACATTAGACATTTACACAAACGGTACTTTAGGTCCAGATGAGGCATTAAGCCTTGCTGCTAAGATCTTATCCGATCACTTAAAGACTTTCATCAACTTATCCGAGAGAGGACAGCAGGTAGATGTTATGGTTGAGCCTACTAAAGATTCTAAGAATCAGGTTCTCGAGATGAACATTGATGAGCTTGAGTTATCCGTTCGTTCATATAACTGTCTGATGAGAGCAGGTATCAACACTGTTCAAGAATTATGTGATAAGACCCCTGAGGATATGATGAAGGTTCGTAACCTTGGTAAGAAGTCCTTAGATGAGGTTTTAGCTAAGTTAAAGGAGTTAGGACTTTCCCTGAGATCTTCAGAGGAGTAAGCCTATATTCCAACCACAATAGACCCGCCTAGGCTGAAGGTTTAGTAGGCATGGCGAAAAATTTTAAGGAGGTCCATAATTATGGCAAAGTACAGAAAGTTAGGAAGAACATCTTCCCAGAGACAGGCATTATTACGTTCACAGGTTACAGCGTTAATCTATAACGGAAAGATCCGCACAACTGAGGCTAAGGCTAAAGAGATCCGCAAGATCGCTGAGAAGCTTATCGCACTTGGTGTAAAAGAGAAAGACAACTTTGAGACTGTTAAGGTTCAGGCTAAGGTTGCTAAGAAAGACGCAGATGGCAAGAGAGTGAAAGAGGTTGTAGACGGTAAGAAAGTTACAGTTTATGACACAGTTGAGAAAGAGATCAAGAAAGATCTTCCTTCCAGACTTCATGCTAGACGTCAGATGTTAAAAGTTCTCTACCCTGTAACAGAGGTTCCTAAGGAAGCTAAGGGTAAGAAGGCTAACACAAAGAAGGTTGACCTTCCACAGAAGATCTTTGACGAGCTTGCACCTAAGTATGCAGATCGCAACGGTGGTTACACAAGAATCATCAAGATCGGACAGCGTAAAGGTGACGCTGCCATGGAAGTACTTATCGAGTTAGTCTAATTGATTCGAATAAGAATGCGCTTCTTCAGCCAAGAAGTGCCGAAATAAAGAATATAAAACAGCAATATATATAAATTCAAATTCAAACAGCAGCTAAGAACCGCCGGAGGAAAGCACTAGAGCAATCCACCGACGGTTTTTTTCTGCCTTCAAAGAGCAAAATTACATCGTTACCGTTCATGCATGAACTGTTCCATAACATCAACTACATTACGCATTTTGAACCCTGCCCGCTTTAGTTTGTCAAAAAGATATGTTATACTTATAAAATGTATACATAAAACCAGGACAATTCTAAAGAGAGTTTATATATGAGTATGATACGAGCGCTTAATCTTTTCTACCGTTATAAGATCTATCACGGAGATGAGACGGTTACAGAGAAGACAGCTCTTTCCGATATACAGCTGAATATAGAGAAGGGCCAGTTTGTGGGCATAATCGGAGGCAATGGATCTGGAAAGTCTACCCTTGCCAAGAATCTGGCAGGCTTAGTTGCTCCTTCCAGTGGCATCGTCTACGTGGATGGTATGGATACTAGGGACCAGGATAATATCTGGAATGTGCGAAAGACAGCTGGAATGATTCTTCAGAATCCAGATAATCAGCTGATTGCCTCTAACGTAGAGGAGGATGTTGCTTTTGGCCCAGAAAACCTAGGTCTTGATCGGGAGACCATGGTTGCGGCGGTGACGGCTGCCCTGAAATCTGTTGGCATGAGTAAGCATAAGGACGAAGATCCGAATAACCTTTCTGGGGGACAGAAGCAGAGGGTCGCGATTGCCGGAATTCTAGCCATGAACCCAGAATGTATCATCCTAGATGAGCCGACCGCTATGCTCGATCCGGAAGGAAGAAGAGATGTGTTAGCTGTTATTCGAAGACTCAATAAGGAGAATGGCATTACCATCATTTTGATCACTCACTATGTTGATGAAGTGGAAGATGCAGATTATCTCTATGTCATGGATGGTGGAGAGATTCAGCTAGAAGGAAGGCCTGACCAGGTTTGGACTCAGGAAGAAGAATTATATAGACACCATCTGACTTTGCCTTTTCACTGGAGACTTCGAAAAGAGATTGAGAAGATGCAAAAGAGGGAGACATCTCAGGAGAAATCCTGTCTTTCTAAGGATAGATTGTATCAAATTCGGGGTAAAGACGATGTGAAATTGCCATCAGAATTGCCATCAGAAGACAGGTTAAGGGATGGTATCGAGCTTACTCATGTATCCTTCTGCTACAATCCAGATATTACACCACAAAGATACGCACTTTCCGACATTTCCTTAAAGATTAAAAGAGGAGAATTTGTCGCTTTGATCGGTAAGACAGGCTGTGGCAAATCTACTTTGCTTCAGCAGCTGAACGGACTGCTTAGACCGACCGGGGGAACGTATACCTTCGACGGTGAGGATGTCTGGGGAGATAGCTATAATCGAACCGTACTTCGACAGAAGGTCGCCCTATGCTTCCAGTTCCCGGAGTACCAGCTTTTTGAGGAGACGGTCCTTGAAGATGTTATGTTTGGACCCCTCAATATGGGAGCATCTAAGGATGAAAGCTTACGCCGTGCTAAGAAGGCGATGAAACTCTTAGGACTGGGAGAAGACCTTGAGGGAGCCTCCCCATTTTCTCTTTCCGGAGGACAGCAGAGGAGAGTAGCTCTAGCAGGTATTCTTGCTATGGAACCTGAATTTCTGGTATTAGATGAGCCAGCGGCGGGTCTAGATTACGAGGGAAAGACAAGGCTGTATCGTCTCTTAAAGAAGCTGAATGAAGAAGACGGGATTACCGTCATTATGGTCTCCCATGATATGAACGATGTGGCAAGGCTTGCCAAGCGTGTGATTGTCATCGACCAGGGCAAGGAAATGTTGGATGGCAGTCCACAGGAAGTTTTTGCTGACGTGACAAGAATACGCAGGTTAGGGATGGAAGTTCCCACTGCATTAGAATATTTCGACAAAAATATCTGCCAAAATGTAGAAGAAGTATACAAAGTTCCATTGACGGTGGAAGAGTTAGGACAAATCATGGCAGACCATGGCATGAAAGTGGATTCATTAGGCTAAGCAATATCAAGAAAGAACAATAAAGGATACAGTATACAAAAAAGTATCATCCGAATAAGTAGATTTGTGAGAAGGAAGCGCAATGAAGGGGATAACATTTGGACAATATTATAGAGTGGATTCGGTAATTCACGAGCTTGATCCCAGAGTGAAACTTTTTGGGACGCTTATTTTTGTGGTTACCCTCTTTTTTCCGACCTCTTATGCAGGCCTTGGAGTGGCAGCTCTGGCACTGATTGCAGTGCTAACGATTGCGAAGATTCCATTCTTCCGAGTCATGAGAGGAATCCGCCCTGTCCTTACGATTATCATCTTTTCAGGTGTGGTCAACCTCTTCTTTACTGAAGGTCATGTTATCTGGAGATTAGGAATTCTCCATATCACGAAGGAAGGAATCAAGATTTCAATCTACCTGGTATTGCGCCTTATTATGCTGATTATGGGATCGTCCATCATGACCTACACGACGACACCTAGTCAGCTTACCAATGGACTGGAAAAATCTATTGGATTCTTAGTAAGATTCCATGTGCCGGTTCATGAGCTTGCCATGATGATGGCCATCGCCATGAGATTTATTCCGATTCTGCAGTCAGAATTCGACCGGGTCAAGATGGCACAGATGTCCCGGGGAGCAGACTTTGAGAATGGAAACTTGATTCAGAAAGGTAAGAAAATGATTCCTCTCTTAATACCATTGTTTGTGGCTGCCATTCGGAAAGCAGGAGATCTGGCATTTGCTATGGATGCCAGATGTTATCGTGGAGGACATGGAAGGACGAGATTACATCCGCTTGCTTATGTCAAACGAGATTATATTGCATACGGAATCATCGGTACTTACCTGGCAGTAATGATTATACTGGCGGTTATTCTGTAGATAGGAAAGATACATGAAAAGATACAAGATTACGGTTGCCTATGATGGGACCAATTACTGCGGCTGGCAGATTCAGCCCAATGGACTGACAATTGAAGAGGTTTTGAATGAGACTTTATCTAAAGTGTTGAAACAGGAGATCACCATCATCGGTGCCAGTAGAACCGATGCGGGAGTTCATGCCCTTGGCAATGTGGCAGTCTTTGATGCACAAACGACAATTCCGGCGGAAAGAATCGGTTATGCCATCAATCCGGCACTGCCAGAAGATATCCGCATTGTCGGATCTAAAGAAGTGGCAGCGGATTATCATCCAAGATACCAGGACACCAAAAAGACCTACGAATACCATATCGAAAATGGGACATTTCCTTATCCAACATTAGACCGATATGCGCACTTTGTGCCAAAGAAGTTAAACGTGGACGCCATGAACCAGGCAGGTAAGATTCTGGTCGGAACCCATGACTTCAAGAGCTTCTGCGCTTCTAAAACACAAGCGAAAACAACAGTCAGAACAGTCAGCGATGTCTGGGTGACTGGGAGAGAAATAACTCCTCAGATGAGAGAGATTATCATTCATGTGACTGGGGAAGGCTTCTTATATAACATGGTTCGCATCATCGCTGGAACCCTCATTAAAGTTGGACTTGGCGTCTACCCACCAGAATACGTCAAGGAGATTCTGGAGGCCAAGGATAGAAGCAAAGCAGGAGAGACCGTTCCAGCTAAGGGATTGCTCCTTCACGACATACAATATTTAAGTGAAGAATAATTAGGAAGCATTTTGATAGTTGACTTTCCATCTAAGCCGTATTGTCCTGCTGCGCTTTACCTAGATTCTAAATAAGAGAAGGAGCAGATTAATTTTCCCATGTCAAGCAAAAATGAAAATGTCCTGAATTATTTCAAACATTTGCACTGTAGATA
>JAXJRI010000150.1:0-4457 GCA_036310685.1 Lachnospiraceae bacterium
CATGAGCATGAAGTGGTGATTATCACCACGAAAATGCGAATGAAGGGCAGGAATGTGGGAGTCGCAAAGCGACGTAACATTCCGTAGTCACTTTTGACACCCACGTCATTAATTACAATACCATCCGATAAAGGATCGAAGTTTGATCCAATCATATTTTAAACATAGCAACTTAATACATAGGAATACAGGGAGGAAACCTCGGATGGACTATCTGGATATTGAACGGATCAACCAAGCACTAGGAACAAAGAATCGAATTGCACTGCTTACCATTATGAAAGACAAAGTTTATGAGAAGAAAGAATTATCTGAATTGCTATCTCTTCGTAACGAGACTCTTAGCCAGCATCTTCGTGCCTTAAAAAGAGCCAATATAGTTAATGAATATCATTACAACCGTAAGACTTACTATACGGTCAATGTTGCAACCCTTAGAGAATATCGTAAGAAACTGACAGAAACCTTCCGAATGATCGAAGTGACAGCAGAGAACGCCTGAAGATAAAGAATGGAGATGACTTATGATTTTCGTAAAAGATAAAAATCAAGCTGGGAGATCCGACTATTATTCTGATCACCGAACCTTAAGTGAACAATTTATCGTTTTAGGGCAGGCAGAGCGCCTTGCTCTGCTTCATATCCTGAACAGTGAGGGAGAGAAAAAGGTATCTGATCTCTCGAAAAGTATCCACACCAATATGTCAAGCACCTCCCAGCACCTCAGAGTTCTGAGAGATGCCAACTTCGTGACATTCCGGAGAGAGAAAGCCTTTGTCTACTATTCTCTCAACCGGGATGCCATCGTAGATTTTATAGAACATGCAACTTCCTATATCAATTAGGCTATACGATTGCAAACTGAGATTCATAAAGCTCTTTGTAGAATCCCCCCTGCTCAATCAAGCTATCATGAGTTCCCTGCTCAATAATCTTTCCATCCTTCATCACAAGAATGACATCTGCATTACGGATTGTAGAAAGACGATGAGCAACTACGAAACTGGTTCTTCCCTTCATCAGCTTATCAAAAGCATTCTGAATCTGAATCTCAGTTCTGGTATCGATACTGGAAGTCGCCTCATCTAAGATCAGCATTGGAGGCAGAACAAGCATAACTCGGGTGATACATAGCAACTGCTTCTGGCCCTGGCTCATGGAGCCGTCTGTCACAATGGTATCCAGACCCTTAGGCATACGTCGGATGAATTCCCAGCTGTGTGCTTCTTTCGCAGCTGTAATAATCTCCTCGTCTGTCGCATCTGGTTTTCCAAAAGCGATATTCTCTCGGATGGTACCATTCATCAGCCAGGTGTCCTGAAGCACCATACCATAATTTCTTCTTAAGGAGTGGCGGCTGACCTTAGTGATATCATATCCATCGACAGCAATCTGACCCTGGTCGACATCATAGAATCTCATCAGCAAGTTGATAAATGTAGTCTTACCACATCCAGTCGGACCTACCAGCGCAACACGCATGCCAGGCTTTGTCTTCAGATTGAAGTTCTCAATCAATTTCTTAGATTTATCATAAGAGAAGGCAACCTGAGAGATCTCAACTTCTCCCTTGGCATCTGGCATCTCTGCTTCCGGATCCTTAGACTGCGGCTCAGCTTCAATCAGCTCAAATACACGAGCTGCGCAGGCCATGGCATTCTGAAGTTCTGTAATAACAGAGCTGATATCATTGAATGGCTTCATATACTGGTTAGAATAATACAGGAGAACGGAAAGTCCACCGACAGTCAGTGACTGCACCATAATCATGTAGGCACCAAGCAGAGCAACCAAAGCGTATATCACGTTATTAACAGCTCGAGTACAAGGATTTGTCAGAGAACTGAAGAATACTGCACCCTGAGAATATTTCTGAAGTTCCTCATTGATCTTGCAGAAGCGGTTTTTAGCACGGTCCTCATAACCGAAAGCCTTAACTACTTTCTCATTACCAATCATCTCGCCAATTAATGCCGTCTGCTGTCCTCGCACTGTAGTCTGTTTACGGAACATACCATAAGATCGTGTTGCGATGAATTTTGCCACTAAGAAACTAACCGGTGTCATGATAACAACTAACAGGGTGATGATCATACTCTTAGAGAACATAAATCCCAGAGTGACCACAATAGTAATAATACCAGAGAACAGTTGGTTAAATCCCAGAAGAAGCCCGTCAGAAATCTGATCAGTATCGGCGATAATTCTCTGTACGATATCTCCATCAGATCTTGCATCTAAGTAGGAGAGAGGGACTTCCTGAATCTGTCTGATTGCCTTTGCCCTGATATCGCGGACCGTTCGATAAGTCAGTCTGTTATTCATAACATTCATCAGCCAGGTAGCAATGGAGGAAATGATGACCAGCGATAAAATCTTCTTTAAGTATCCTAAGACCAGAGGGAAATCAACCTGACCTTTCTTGACGATTCCGTCAATCGCATCACCGAAGAGAATCGGAATATAGAGCTGTAAGACCACTGTCAGTGCAGCAAGAAGAATACTACCAACTAAGAGGATTCGGTAATGTCCGATCACCTTCATTACTTTTTTCAATGTCTGCATAGAAGTTGCCTGTGTATTAACATTATTTTCTTGACTCATGCGGTCTCCTCCTCTCTCGCTTCAGGGAACTGAGAATAATAGATCTCCTGATATACTTCACAGTCTTTCATGAGTTCTTCATGTTTACCCTCACCAACAAGCTCTCCGTCATTCAATACGAGAATCATATCCGCCATCTTAATCGATGCTGCTCTCTGAGATACGATGAAGGTGGTCATCTTACCAGAGAGCTTATGGAGTGCGATTCTTAAGTTTCGATCTGTCGCAAAATCAAGGGCACTGGAAGAATCATCAAGGATTAGGATCTCCGGTTTCTTGACCAGGGCTCTTGCAATGGTCAGACGCTGTTTCTGACCGCCAGAGAAGTTTTGACCATTCTGTTCAATCCTCTCGTCAAGTTTTCTCTCCTTGTTTTCCACAACTTCCTCTGCCTGTGCCGTTCGAATCGCCTCCCAAAGCTGTTCATCATCTGCATCTTGATTGCCCCACTTCAGATTATCTCGGATGGTTCCCTCAAAAAGAACTGCTTTCTGCGGAACGACACCAATCTTGTCAATCAGCTCACCGTCCGCATAATCCCGTACATTTCTTCCATCGACATAAACACTTCCGGAAGAAGTATCATAAAATCTTGGAATCAGATTAGCCAGGGTTGATTTACCGCTGCCGGTACCACCGATAATTCCTACGGTCGCACCGCGTGGAACCTGGAAACTGATATCAGAAAGAGAAGCATCTCCGGAACCCTTATACCCAAAGGTCACATGGTCAAAGGCTACACAAATATCATTGTCTTCCTTCGGTTCAGTTGTCTCTTCAGGAAAGGCCATATCGCTCTTTACACGGAAGATATCATCGATACGCTCAGAACATGCCATCGCACGGTTGATATTGATAATCAGATTGGCAAGCTTCACAAGTTCTACCAGAATCTGAGCCATATAGTTATAAAGTGCAACTACGTCGCCCTGTAAGAGACCGCCTGCATTGACCTCGATGGCTCCGACATAAATCAGAATGATTGTTGCTACATTGATAATCAAGAAGGTTAATGGATTCATGAGTGCAGCCACACGGCCGACAATCTCATTCATCCTTGTGAGCGCTTCGTTCTTATTGTCAAAATCATGGATCTCGTCCTGCTCCTTGCAGAAAGCACGGATGACGCGGACACCTGCCAGATTCTCTCTGGTCACTCCAGTCAGATGGTCAAGTGCTGTCTGCGACTTCTTATAAAGAGGTACGCTTCCGAGCATAATTCCAAACACAACAACAGATAAGACTGGAATGGTTACTAAGAAGACCAGTGCAGCCTTAACATTGATAGTGAAAGCCATAATCATTGAACCGAAAACAATAAATGGACTTCTCAAGACTAATCTCAAAGCCAAGTTAATTCCATTCTGTACCTGGTTAATATCACTGGTCATACGAGTAATCAATGTATCCGTACCCAGGGTATCCAGCTCTGTGTAGGACAGTCCCTGGATATGGTCAAACAGAAACTGTCTCAGTTTGGTAGAATATCCTACCGCAAATTTCGCTGCCATATACTGAGCACTGACTGAGAATATTAATCCCAGGGCAGCTAAAACCAGAAGTAAGACAAAATATTTCGCAACCAGATGCATATTATGCTGGACGATTCCTTTGTTGATGATCTCGGCAATCACCAGCGGAACTAGAAGATCCATCAGGGCCTCACATAGCTTGAGCGCCGGGGCAAGGACACCATCACGCATATTCTGCTTGAAATACTTTCGCAATAGTTTCATTTTCTCCCTCCTTGTATGATAAGTTTGCCTTGTCTTGTTTTCTTTGCTCTAATATGATAACATAAAAATGTATATGATATTAATATATTTTATATATATGTATATATGTTTTATATA
>JAXJRI010000151.1:0-6733 GCA_036310685.1 Lachnospiraceae bacterium
ATATGAAAAGATTCAAATATAGACCACGTGGAGTCTGTTCACAGGAGATTACTTTTGGGATTGAGGACGGCAAGATTCATGATCTTCAGTTTTACGGTGGATGCAATGGTAATCTTTCAGCCATTGGTAAGCTCTTAGAGGGACAGGATGCTAAGAAGGCAGCAGATATTCTTCGCGGGAATGATTGCGCTGGCAGAGGAACTTCTTGTGCAGATCAGTTTGCGATTGCTGTTGAGGCAGCTCTTGACCAGATGAATCAGGAGAACTGATAAGTAAGATAATACATCAGATCAATAACTCACATCCCCACCTGTAAGCAAGTTTACGTGGGATGATGGGTTTTGACATTTTAGTCATCAGATGTATAGAATTTGCAGAGAGTCAAAATAAGGTGGGACCAGAATTTGTCTTGTACATTTCTTGGTTCCACCTTTTTTGTTGCCAAGCATGCAAGTGGACTGCCAGTGGCAGTCCAGCTTGTTATATTCTTGCCCTTATTTTAGTTAATGTTTAAAAGCGACTTTCCTGGAATTGGATTCTTCTTATCTGGGGATAGCAGCTTATTCCTCCACCTGATTGTTATCAAGGTATTCAAGCAGCTTTACGATGGCTGGGTTCTCATTCTCTTTCGACCAGCAGACCTCAAAAGGAAGGGTCTCCTTCTCTCCGTTCTCTTTATATAAGTAAGATACCGAGAGATTCTGATAATCAGCATAAGGTCTCACAGAGTATTCTGGAAGGATTGCAACTCCAAAGTCAGCGGCAACCATGAGAAGCAGTGTCTCACAGTCAGGCTCACGCTGGACGATTTTTGGAACAAATCCACCTCTCTGATGGCAGATTGCTACTTCCTCAGCTTCGTTATTAGAGCGATCTTTCGGCTGAAGGACAACAAAGTCTTCATCTGCAAGGTCCTTGTACATAAGGTGTTCCTTCTTTGCAAGCGGATGATCAGAACTGAGGACACCCATCATAGGATGTTCCTTTAAGAAGCGATGCTCAAAAGATGGGAACTTCTGCATATATGGGGAGAGATCGAAGATGATATCACACTGGTCATTCTCTAGTCTTCGGTAGAGTGCATTCATGTTGTCAGGTACCAGTTCTATGGAAATATGTGGATACATTTTTCGGAAACCTCGCAGCGTTAGTGAGAAATTACTCTTCTCATAACCACGTACATATCCGATTCTGATAGAACCACTGGTTCCCTCTGCCGCACTCTGTGCCAGTTTAATCGCCTCGTCAGACCTTTTTAGAATTTGTCTGGCTTCTCTCAAATATACCTGTCCTGCGGCAGTCAGCTCTACATGATGTCGATCTCGTTTAAACAGAGGTACTCCTACATTCTTCTCGAGTGCCTTGATCTGAAGAGACATTGCTGTCTGTGAGATGAAACATTTTTTGGCAGCTTTCGTGAAGTTCAGGGTATCTGCCACGGTAATAAAATAAAATAACTGTTGTGTGTTCATTACGTCCCTCTTCTTTAGCATTATAACGGTGATTTATATTTCATATTATATGATAAATAATATACATTAGCAATTGTTTTTTATAAATAATAGCTGTTTTTTGCCGTAATTTTAAGGAAATGTTGTATAAAGTGTTTGTTTATGCGGATTTTGTAACATTTTCTTCATAAGCAGGCTTGGTCGCTTTTTGGGAGAAAAGATGGTTATTTGTGAAAATACGGTGAATTTGCCACACGATTTTTGACATGTTAAAATATTCTCTGTTGAGGTAGTAATATATCATTTCTTAATAGATATAGTTTTTTTTAATATTTCCTCAATATCTATTCATAATATCAAAAATAATAGTACATGGAACATGCGAAACATATCTGCAAACATTTCAAGGAGAGAGTACGATGAAAAAGTATTTGAAACTGTTTATGATCGCGTTATTGTGTGTTGCAGTAGCATTGCCGACTTCTACTTTGCCGGCTTCTGCATCATCTTCCCGAGTGAGGGTAACGTACAAGGGTAAAACGAAGAATTACAGAAAGCGTAAGAATTACGTTTACGTCCAAGGTAGTAAAAAGAAGATTTCTTCCACCCCAATCTTTATCAAATCTGGAGCGTATGAAGGTCCTGCTTCTAAAATTTTCAAAAGTCTAGGAGTATCGCTGAAATCAACGAGTGGCCATAAAAAGTTAGTAATGACTTATGGCGATAATCAGTTGATTCTTAAAAATGGAAGCCGCCGGGCTACGATCAATGGAAGATCCACTGCCGTTGGCGCAGCTGCTTTTTTTGCATATTACAAACACTCGAAGAAGAGAGCCTGGGTGGTACCGCTTAAGAGTGTATGCCTTCGACTTGGTCTGAGTTATGAGGTACGTAATGGTAAAGTGATGGTTTCAAAACCTGCAACAACAAAGAGTAGCTCCGGTCCAGTTGCTGCCAATGGCAAGGTAGTTATCGTTCTGGATGCTGGACACGGCGGATCTGACAGTGGTGCTGTCAGTGGCGGTATTGCCGAGAAGGCATTAACCTTAAGGATCGTCCTTGCTGCTAAGCAGTTCTTCGACAGAGATCCAAGATTTACCGTATATTACACAAGAACTTCAGATACTTATCCATCTCTTTCTGATCGATATAATCTTGCGAACAAGAACAATGCAGATCTTTTCCTCTGCGTTCATATTAACTGCGCTGGCTCCACATCTGCACACGGAACTGAGACTTTATACAGTGCACCGCGCAATGCTGCGACAGCGAAGAATGGACTCTCTTCCTATGAGCTTGCAAAATACATGCAGTCTGCAACACTTGCGGCAACAGGTTTTAGAGATCGTGGTCTGGTCAGCAGACCAAATCTTGCAGTCCTGAAACATACTCTGATGCCAGCCTGCCTGATCGAGTATGGATTTATCAGCAATTCAGCTGAGAGATCTAAGATGAATTCACATACATCTTATTATGGACAGCAGCTCTACAATGCAGTTGTCTCATTATCACAGAGTAAGGGCATGATTCGTTAGTCATAAGTATAATGGCATAATGCTATCAAAAATCGATGGCATTATGCCTTTTTTTGCCAAGCATGAAAGTGAAGTGCCAGTGGCACCTCAACTTGTTGCTTTAGCATGCAAAATGAAGTGCCAGTGGCTGTTCATTTTGTTATTGTGATGGATAAGAAACTATGCTAATATCAAAATCGACATATGGCGAATTGCCAGAAAGACCACATTTCATTAGGAGGGAGACTATGCCTAGACCAAAACGCGTTCGGCGGGTCTGCGCTGCACCAATCTATTCAGAATTTAGCCCGGAGGGTGAGGGTCGTCTGGACACAGTGATTCTCACAGTAGATGAGTATGAAGTCTTACGAATTGTCGATTATGAGAAAAAGACCCATGAAGAGTGTGCATTGCTGATGGATATTGCCCGTACTACCGTAACTGAAATTTATGAGAGTGCCAGATATAAAGTTGCAGATGCTATCATCAATGGAAAGCGCCTTCTGATTGCGGGAGGCAACTATCGTTTCTGTGAAGGGGAGATCAGTGATCAGTGCGGCAGATTATGCCATAAGAGATTTTTATAGTTCATTATTAACAGCTCGTTTTCAGGAGGATTGAAGTGCCAGACAATGTATTAAAAAGCACAATAGGGACAGGATGCAGCGGGAATGAATTTTTAAATCGAGCAATTCTTTTTGCTGTGGATAAACATAAGAATCAAGTGCGAAAGGGGACGATGATCCCTTACATTGTTCATCCTCTTGAGACGATGACAATCTTGCTGAATATGGAGGCAGATATCGAATTGCTCGCTGTCGGGGTGCTCCATGATACGGTCGAAGATACCGATGCGACGGAAGAAGAGATCTTAACCGTCTTTGGTGAGAGAGTCGCCTCTCTTGTGTTAAAGCACAGCGAGGATAAGAGTAAGACCTGGCAGGAGAGAAAGACAAAGGCGATTGAGGAAGTCAAAGGATCCGAGAAGGAGTATCAGATGCTGATTTTGGCAGATAAGGTTTCTAATATGAGAAGCTGTGCCAGAGATTTGAGATCTTTCGAAAAGGAAGAGAACTTCTGGAAAAGATTCAATGCGCCAAAGGATCGTCAGGAATGGTATTATCGCAATATGTATCATGCACTTTCTGAGATGGCGGACTTTGCGGAGACTGCTTCGGTTTATCAGGAGATGAGAGATCTTTACATTGAAATTTATAGAGAAGATCCCGATCTGTAAGTTGGGCTTCAGAGATTGATCGAATACAAGCAGATATCAGGTAAGGATAAAGGAGAAATGTCAGATGGCAGAGAAGATAATTCTTGATTGTGACCCAGGACAGGATGATGCGATTGCAATCTTATTGGCAGGAAGTGAGCTTAGTTTAGATCTCTTGGCGATTACCGTTGTTTCAGGTAATCAGACTTTGGAAAAGACAACGATCAATGCCTGTCATGTGAGAGAGTATCTCGGAATTGATGTTCCAATCTATGCGGGATGTGCAGGTCCGATGGTAAAAGATCAGATCACAGCAGGTGAAGTTCACGGAGAGAGTGGGTTAGACGGGGTAGCATTTCCTCCTCTGAAACATGGAGCTGAGAAAGAGCATGCAGTCTCCTACCTGATTCGGACTCTGAAAGAGTCGGATGGAGATATCACTCTGGTTCTGACGGGACCGATGACAAATTTAGCGATGGCAATACGACTCTGTCCAGAGATACAGGATAAGATTGGCCGACTGATTTTTATGGGTGGATCTTTTGCCATGGGCAATGTGACACCGGCAGCAGAATTTAATATTTTTGCGGACCCTGAGGCGGCACAGGTAGTCCTTAACTGTGGAAGACCAATCACAATGGTTGGACTTGACGTGACCAGGAAGGTTCTTTGCTATCCGTCTGTGATTTCCAGAATGGAGAAGATTGGCGGCCCTGGGGCAAGCCTTTTTGCTGATACCATGACCTTCTACTCTAAGATGGAGAAACAGATTTATGATCTTGACGGGGCTCCCCTTCATGATCCGGTGACGATTGCATCGCTGATTGATCCCGAGCTTCTGACAACGAAGAGGGCAGCGGTCTCGATTGATCTGAGTCATGGACCTTCTTATGGAAGGACCAACTGTGACTTCTATGGAAAAACAGATCAGGAGACGAATGTTGATGTTTCGGTAGATATTGACGTGGAAAGATTCTGGGACATCATCGAAAAAGGAATCCGCAATTATCGATGAAGGGATAGACAGCTCCAAATCCCTGGTATACATTTCCTTTTTCCCATGCTATAATCCACTAATGATAGATTAAGGAATAAGGGGGAGGAAGCAGTATGAATAAGGGAGTGATTCTCGGACTTGCCGTGGCAGTACTTGGATTAATTGCCATGACAGTTGGAGGGACGAATGGTCCAGCAAAATATTTATTCTATGCGGGACTCGTGATCACGATTGGAGCTTTCGTGATTGGACATAATAAAAGATAGAAGGGGAAGGCATCTCAAAAGAGATGCCTCTTGTTTGCCCAGCATGCAAATGAAGTGCCAGTGGCAGTTCAGCTTATTGATAAGCATAAGGAGATAACGATGAAAAAGAAGATGCTTGGAGCTCTTGTAGGAGATATCGCAGGTTCCTATTATGAATGGCATAATATAAAGAAGGAACCTGAAATTCTAATTGATCATAGATCACATTTTACAGATGATACTGTGCTGACCCTTGCCATCGCTGACGGTCTAATGAATGCTGCGAAAAGTTATGACCAGCAGATTGCAGAAGAAGAAGCAGCGATGTCTGATAAAGAACGTGAGGCCATGAGGAAGATGGAGGAGAGACTGGGACTGGTGATCTCAGAAGATTCCCACGCTCCTTTCAGTGCTATGGATGAAGAGATGTTGATGCAGTTCATGTCTTCTTCTGTCCGTAAGTTTGCGAGAACATTCCCGTATGCCGGTTATGGCGGCAGATTTGCGAAGTGGGTGGAGAGTGACCAGACAGAAGGCTATCACAGTCTGGGCAATGGGGCAGCTATGCGTGTCTCCTTCTGCGGCTGGGTGGCAGATTCTCCAGAGGAAGCTCTGAGACTTGCCAAGGCTTCTGCGGATATCACTCATAATCATCCATTTGGAGAGAAGGCAGCTCAGGCGATTGCATACTATATCTATCAGCTAAGGAATGGTATGACTAAGGAAGAGATGAGAGAGAGCGTTGCTCAGTTCTACCCGATTGATTTCACACTGAACCAGATCAGACCAACGTATGAATTCGACGTGACCTGCGATGGTTCAGTACCTCAGGCAATCGAAGCATTTTTTGAGGGAGATAGTTTTGAGGAAGTGATCCGCCTAGCTATTTCCATCGGCGGGGACAGCGACACAATTGCTGCTATTGCGGGAAGTCTGGCGGAGACGATATATGAGATCCCAGATGATCTGGCAGAGAGGGCAATGAACTGCCTGGCAAGAGAGCTTCGAGAAGTAGTAGACAGGATTCAGAAGTTCCTGTAGATAACAAAGTGGACAGCCGCTGGTGGTCCACTTTGCATGCTTGACGACAAGCTGAAGTGCCACTGACACTTCACTTGCAAATTTTGCAAAAAAAATGGCGCCCACTACGCTCGTGGACGCCTCACGAATATTGTAGGGGTTCAGGAAATACTTCCCTACCCTATTACTAATATAATATACCTTTAATATTAAGATGATGTGGGTGTCAAAAGTATGAATTAACGCCCCGAGTTGCACTTTGACAACTGAATATAATAATGGATATGAAA
>JAXJRI010000152.1:0-12211 GCA_036310685.1 Lachnospiraceae bacterium
ATGTTACAATGTTCATGAGAGAATCCTTTCTAGGTACTGGTTTTTTGGTTGAAACTTATTATACCTTAATTCGAGAGGATTCTCTCTTTTTATTTCCCAACTGATGAATTCTTTACACTAACTCACTTTTGGCGCCCACGTCAATATATTCAATGTCACAGTTCATGCATGATCAGTAATGCAGCTGGTGAGGAGTGTAAAAAGGGGAAAATCAGAAGGTTCACTCACAAGTGAGAGTCTGCTATAATAAGATAGACTGAAACCAGTATGTGATAAGGAGTTTATTGTGATTATATTAGTTAAATTGAGCCTTATGCTCTCGGCTATCTGCATCGCCTACGCGGTGGTTCAGTATGGAGCTCTTAGTCACCGTTTGGAGGACTGGGAGTTTATTATGACTGTACTTGCACAGGATGCTACGGATAGTATAGAACGTCGCAGGTCAGAGGAAGAGAAGAAGGCGAAGGAGAAAGAGAGGCAGAGTCAGAGTCCTTTTGGACTGGATCTGGTGATTTACCATGGAGATGCGATTGGTGGCTGTGCTGCAACACTCTCCGATGGATGTCCAAGAAGAGGCCTTGTGGCTTTAGATCAGATTAAGATGCATGGGAGACACCCTTCGGGCGGCTCCTTTACCTATTATATTGAGGAGGAAGGCATCACAATTGGTGCAGGTACGAATCCTGATGAGCTCAGAATTCAGTCAGCGACGGCTGCTTTTGATATTCGGGAGGACGGTATGAATAAGGATCAGGGCCTGCACACAACGGAAGCGGTGATTCAGAAGGATATCTTATATTATGTCGTCTTGGAATCTCATCATGAGATAGCAATTTCCGCATCGTCGCCCTGCTAGAGTGATGGTGTAAAAGATAAAGATAGAAAGCAGAGGATTTATGATAAGGCAAGAGGAGAATAGCAGGACGAAGGTTTGTCCATATTGTTTTCGAAAAATATCGAATAAAGATACCGCATTTCTTCTAAAAACCGATGGATATCATTTTAGTTCACCGGTACTGGGGGAGGCACTTCACGCGAGGCCGGATGAAGCCTACCAGAATTTTTGGACAGCGATGGGAATTCCGGAAGGACGGGTGGATTCCTTAAGAAGTGTGATTGATCAGGAGAAGATGGCAGAACTGAATCAGGAACTTGCTGCCTCCGGGCATGAGCTTGCGGTTAGGAGATATGATGAGGACAGCAATGGCTATGCATTTTTTGTGGAGGAGGGAGCATTGACGGTCTATTCCAACACTATGCTCTGCCCATACTGTCACAATGTCCTGCCACAGAATTTCTTTAAATACGACACCATGATGATTGGTTTGGCGGGCAGTGTCGCTTCTGGAAAGACGGTCTATCTCTCCTCTCTCTTGATGAATGGGTTCGATGTACTGCAGCGGTCTAATCTTAGTATCCGCAATGCTGACGGTAATCCCAATGACCCATCAAAAGTAGAGATGGAAAGAAATGCTGACCAGCTGGCGAGGACGGGTATCTGCCCGGAGTCGACCAGCAAGATTTTTCGGAAGCCAATATTCTTAGAGATGCATTATAAGCTTCCGGGTCAGTCCATCGCCCTCTTGGTGGCGGTTTATGACGTCGCAGGAGAGTTGATCCGTGAGGGAGTCGGCAGCGGACGGACAGGATTTATGCGTCATATGGATGGGTATATCTGTCTGGTAGACCCTGCTCAGATGCATCTTCATCATTCTCTCTTTTCCAGAAGGAGTCCAGGGGAAAAGCAGGTACTTGCCAAGCTTCATCTCATGACCCGAGAAGAGCAGATTGCGATTCAGCAGGGGAGCGGAGAAGACAGCCGGCAGATTTATCACCCAGCGGACCTTATGGCGGACGATAGTGTCAAGGATAATTATATTTATGAGAGAAGGGCAGATGTGATCCTAGATGCCATTCGTGCAGGAGTGGGAGATCAGGAGCTTCACAAGAAGTTTATTGCCCTCACTGTTGCAAAGAGTGATCTTTTGGAGAATCTGTCAGAAATTCGCCAGTACCGGGGCAGCAGCCTGCTTTTTGACCGAACCGCCATTGACTATGGATTTTTAGATATGGACCGTCATCTGCTTCGGCAGAAGGTTCTGTATCCAATTTTTGACCAGAAGATACTGCATCTGCAGAGATATTTAGATGATTACCGTGCGGGAGGTCTTTTTGCAGTTTCCGCACTGGGATGTGAGACAAAAGAGATTAAGACAGAAGATGGCACGACCGTTCAGGCAGTAGGACAGGTCCACCCGATGGGGGTAGATGAGCCAATCTTATGGATGATCATGAAGTACATACAGGAGAGGGGTTGGATAAAGTGAGGAATCAGTTTCTGAGACATGAATTTATGTGGTCAGATCACTGTATTACAGGAGCCAGGCTTGGATGGGGAATTACCGCCTCTAGTATTCCAAACCAGAAGGATGTTCTGACAGAATTGGAGAAGATTGCTGCAAATGCCAGCAAAATTGAGATGCAGCCTTTCCCGATTGAGGAGCTTGCCTACAGTCAGGATTACGGATTTTTAAAGCTCGTGATGGAGGAGACTGACCCTGGAGCCGATGAGCGGGCGAACAAGAGAGTGTGTATCTATCAGCAGGAATTTCCGACAGAAGAGCAGCCAGAAGCTTATCTGGCTCCCTCTAAAACTTGGAAGGACCAGGCAGTGGATGGCTATCTTATTCCAGAGGAGATAGAAACTCTCCCCAGAGATGTCTTAGAAAAGTTTAAGGATACAGATTTCTATGACAGACTTCCAGAACTTTTGAGAGCGATTTATTGGACTATATTTGGGAAAATCACAGGTCTTAATTTCCTCTATGACAGAGGGAACAATGAGAATGGAAGGGTTTCCAGAGAGACCATGAATCTGGTACATCATTTGCTTCCATTGACAATGAGACGCAGAGCTGTTTATCTTTCCTACACCAAGAAGGTTCCGGAAGACGTCCCATTCTATTTTTCTGACCGCAAACTTCAGGAGACAGCGATTCATATCTATGATTTTAAGAGAGATGTGGCAGAGGAATGGATGAAGGGAGATGTTCTTGATGACTATTTCTTCTATCATATGGCCAAGTATTATGTGATGGGAGATCCCTACTATTCTGACTTCTTTGAGAGGACGGATGACTATATCAGAAGACAGGGCTATCGCCCGGAAACCTTAAGAAAGTTAGAGTGGGTCTTCTATGAGACCAGTCTGGAGCGGGGGGAGAACCTGATTGACAAGGAGTCTCTTTTTGGTATGCTTCCAGAACTATATTATTGGAGCAGCAGAGATCCTTTCTTACAGGAATATGTGGATAAACTGAGGGAACATCTTCATGAGGAAGACTGGACTTCCAAGCAGGAGATTCTTTATGCAGGCAGACTGCTTCGAGGCTTTACTAAGAGTTCGAAAAAGCTGATTGAGGAGGAGATGTGCTGGATTCTCAGGAATCGTATTAAAGAAGATGGTCTTAAGAACATGGAGACTGCAAAAACCCTCTATCAGTTTGCCTTTAAGAGAAATTCTTCCATCGGCACTGCCCTGGCATCTTATGCAGGTGGTCTATCGGAGGATGACAGTCTGACAGAAGAAGAGAAGAAGGTTGTAGAAAGGTTGACAGAATCTATTGCGAACAATATAGAAGAGTCCAAGGAGGAGAAGCAGAAGAAGCAGAAGAAGAGTAGAGGGCACAAAGAGAAAAGTACAGTGGGAGAGAAGAAGGATCCTGATAAGACAGCTTCAGACAATGATGAGATTAAGACAGCGGATACTCAGCAGGTCGGCATGATTTCACTTCCACGCTTCTTAATCAATAGTTTTTCCATTGGCTTCCTCACAGGATGCGTAATCTATCTGTCTCACTATTCTGTGCTGATCGGTCATTATAAGATTGCTCTAGGAATGGCTGGTATGTGGATACTGATTATCTTAAATCAGACCTACAAGGAGCTGCAGCAGGATGACCACTATACTCTCTGGAAGGGCATCGGATTCTATCTGATAGAGGGTCTTCTGATCGAGAGGGTGGCAGCACTATTTATGAATCAGAAGATTAGATTGGCCTTTTTCCTCATATTGGGAATCATTGCGGTATTGATTGAGTTAGGCAAGATAATCAGTTACAATCTTTCGAAAAACAAGAAGAGATCGAGGCACGACGCATGAGATATAACGTTGAAGAATTTACGGAAAAGGTGGAGCGGGAGCTAACTGTCAAACGGCAGGATATTATGCCCTTCGCTCAGTTTCTGGAAGATAAGATGGACGAGCATGATTACAGTAATACCTCTCTAGCCAGGAAAGTGTTCCATCGGGTAGAGAAGGAAGGCCTGGTCAGCTATGTCCCTGTCACCAGACAGGCAATTGGTGCCTGGCTAAGGGGCTCTATGCCTTCTTCCCGTGAGATTTATATCACGCTGGGAATGGCTTTCCATATGTCTTTAGACGAGATTAATCATATCCTTCTTGAGACTTATATGGGATATGGGCTTTATTGTAAGAACATTGATGATACTCTTTGGATCGCGCTGATTAACGGTCTCTTCAGTCTAGATCAGATGGAGGAGGTCAGGGCCAATATTGAAGAGATTATCCAGGAAAAGGGAGCAGAGGATTCTCCTAGTCTGCTGACAACAGACTTATGGGTCATCTTAGGACAGGTCACTTCCCTTCCTCAGCTTTACGACCTGATCAAAAAGTACCGGGATGAGTTTGCAAACGGAGCCAGAAGATTTGGACAGTGTCTTGATGAAGTGGTGGAAGAAGAGTATGGCTATTATGATACGGCAAAAGGATTTTTGAGGGATATTGGATGCCTTCACTATGAGGCGCAGTTCTCCAAGATTCGTGCAGGAAAGGCAGTTGTCACTCGAGAATGGCTGCTTCGCTTCCTGATTGCTCTGCAGCCTGGTTACGATTCCATCGAGAAATTATTAAAGAAGGCCCAGATGGCTCCTTTGGGAGTCACACCGACGGAGGTCATCTTAGAGATTATCTCGAAAGAATATACCAGCAACATGTCTAACAGCCAGGAGATCTGGCAACTCCTGGAAGCCTGCGTCAAAAGGCTTCGGGAGAAGGGATATGAGATTCCAGATGATTTAGGGAGAAAGTACAAGGCTTCCTTTGATTCCACAGTTGGTCAGAAGTGGTACTTCTCTCTGAGTATTGCATCTCAGATTCTAAAAAATGAAGAGAGCCGAGATTTCGGTTATGAGAAAGCCGGCTACTGCCGCTACTGCAGTGTGGACCGTCTGCTTTTTGATGACTGGAATCGGATGAGGAAGAATCGTAATTTTAAAAATATTTCCTCCCGGTGGGAGAAGGGGGAAGAAGTTACAAATCTTGAAGATATGGATCAGTATCCAGAATTTCCATCTCTGGCGGTCCCTCGAGGAAGCAAGGCGGATGTCCTAGAGCTTGAGAAATTTCAGGACTACTGTTATCAGAGAAGACCAAGTCGTTTCTCCAAGGATTTCCTAAGAAATGATGCATATTATTATGTTTCTCTTCTGTATTCTGTTTTTACTGGCTGCTGTTTCCAGAAGGAAGAAACTGAGACAGAGGTAGAAGAGCTTTGCATGATCTTTGATCAGATTTTTACTGGAGATGAACAATTAAAGAAAGTCGTGGAAGCTGTCCTCATGGACACGGAACACTGTGGGCAGGAGGCCAGCCTTTTGGCACTCTTTGATTTACTCTGTAGGGTCAGAGCTCGAGGCTAAATTCGTGATATTCTTTAGGGCCTCTGACAGAGATTCGATGGTCATCGCATCATTTGGATGAAGACCAGATTCCAGGAGGACATAGAGCGAGGATGGGATGTCAGTGATCCCATAATGATCGATCAGATCGTGAGCGAAAAATGAGAGCTCTTGCGCTAATAACTGTCTTCCAGGAAGGTCCATCTGAAGATCGTAGGAGAACCCCAGATTATAAGAAGGATCCGGATTCTGTATAAAGTAATAGCAGAAAGAATAGTCCAGCAGAGTGAGGGACAGATCTTCTGCTACCAGGATATTCGACGGGTTGAGATCCAGATAGAGGACTCCGTGGTCGAGCAGGTAACAGAGAAGTTTTGAAAGCTTAGAAAGAACAGTGAGAAGATCCTCTTTTTTAAGACAATCTAACTCAAAGAGCGGCGTACCCTGACAGTATTCCATGCAGAGGCAGGGATAAGATTGTCCATAATTAAAGTCGTATAGGTAAGCAGAAGGGCAGAAGTCAGGCTGATATCCATAATAGAGCGGAATCGAAGGGTGCAGCAAAGCACTCATGACAGTGTATTCGTCGGAATAGGCCTGGCGAATTTCTTGAGTATCTCTCTTTGCACACTTAAGATAATAAGACCGAGAAGGGTCCTTAGCTAAGAAAAAGAGAGTGCCCTGACGCTGACTTAATAAAGTTAGTGATTGTATCTGAGATGGAAACATGGTCTGATCCTTTCACTGCATTGTCGAGTAACAAATGAAAATAGTTTACCATAGGAAGGTTTATTTAGCAAATTCCTGAAGAATAGGGGTGTCGGATGATATACTATACAGCGACAGATCAGAATAGAAGAGAAGAGAATCAGGACAGCAGTCTCTGTGCAGATATCCGAGTCAATCACGAGGCAGCGGTCTCCGTCTACTGCGTTGCGGACGGTATGGGCGGTCTTCTCGGCGGGAAAATGTATTCTAAAGATGCGATTCGGGAATTCTATCAGAGACTGATGTTTCTGCTGACGGGAGATGAATTCGTGGAAGGAAGCCTAGAAGAACAGCTAACCCTTCTTGAGACATTTTCTAGTCAGGTTTACAAAAAGATTAATCGGGTTCTCTACCAGCGGGGGATGGATCTGGGCTATCAGGGGGGAACGACCTTATCCGTAGCGATCCATTTCTGGGACACCTGGTTCTTATCCAACTGCGGCGACAGCCCAATCTATGTGAGAAAAGATAAGAAGCTCCGCTTAGCCAGCCAGATTCAGAACGAGGCAGGCAGGCTGATTCGGGAGGGGAAGACCAATCTGGGATCGCCTCTATACTATATGAATAAGAACCGTCTGCTTCAGTATCTTGGGCAGCGGGAGGAAGTCATGCCGGCGGTGAGCGTCTGCAAGGACGATAAGGTTGATCAGCTTCTGCTGGGGACAGACGGAGCCTTTGGAGACTGCTCTTTAGGAGATCTGGAGACGATATTAGATCATGGTCGGATGGACCGTGGGGCTCTTCGAAGGATTTTTGAGAAGTCCAAGGATCGCAGGGAGGAAGACAACCAGACGGCAATCCTAATTGTGAATCATGACCGAAGAGAACGAAAGAACCATGCTCCAGAGAAGAAAGTTTCAGAAGAGAAGAAAGTTTCAGAAGAGAAGGAAGTTCTTGAGAAGAGAGATTCTGAAAATCAGATAGACAAAGAGAGTCAGGTGGAGACCATCGCTTATCGTAAAGTCGAGAGGGAAAGCCGATTAGAGAAGTTTGGAGAATTGTGGAATCGAAGACGGAGGAAGAAAGATGAGTAATTTTTTTGAAGTGGGGGATCAATTTCCCTTTACCGCAAAGGATGAGAGACAGCATTCTTTCACTCTGTCACTACAGGTCGTGAAGGAGATCAATCGGAATACGGGCAAGCAAGTGATTATCGTTCAGGACATCCGAGATAAGAAGATATATTTTATGAAGGTCCTGTTCTTTTCAAAGAATGAACAGATTTATGTGGAAAAGGAGAGCAAGGTTCAGCTTTACTCTCCTTATCTTGTGAGAATCTACGGGGGCATGGCAGATTATGACAAGGGGCGCTTCCTGACCCTGATTGAGTATGTGGATGCACCAGATCTTGCCACTCTGGTCCGAAATCGCCAGATTCAGGGGGCAGGACCTGAGGAGAGGATGCATGTTAAGCATATGATTGCTATGAAGTTCCTCTATGGCATTCGCCATTACATGAGTCTCTATGAGGAGGACCCCATTGTTCATCGTGATCTAAAACCAGAGAATCTGGTAGCTTCAGGAGATGGCAATCTGGTAAAGATTATCGACTTTGACTGGGTTCATCTTCATCACTCCAATGTGACGGTGATGTCAAGAAGAGAGCAGAAGGGAACTCCAGGTTATGTGGACCCTCACTACTGGAATAGCTATCAGGTTTCCGTCTTGATGGACATATATTCAGCGGGACTTGTGATCTATTACCTTTATATGGGAAGGGCACATTTCTCCGGTGGGGAAGAGATTGAGCGCTATATGGTGGGAGATGACTATGCCTACACCCTTCATGAGATGCCAGGCATAGATCCCGAACTTGTGGCAATTCTTAGGAAGATGATTGCCAGGGAGGAAGAGCGATATCAGACGATCGATCAGGTGATTGGTGATATGAAGTCCTATCTGACTGGTGTCGGAGAGAAACTAGATATCGTTGAACTTTTAGAAAGTGACGATTCTCAGGGAGATGATGATGGACAAGAACCAGTGATGAGGCTTCTCTACCGAGTGGGCAATATCCATTATAATGCCTACATTCGTCCGTATCATTTCGTTCCGATCGACTTTGGAAGGCGGCAGAAGAGGAGCCGGAACGGTCGATCCAGCGGACATATCCTGTCATTTTACCGGATGGGTGACCAGCTGAGAGCTGTCAGATTGAAGGAGGACTGCAAGGTCATTCAATGCCAGGACCTTCAGAATTTACAGGATGGGGATACCTTCCTTTATGATGAGACTATGATTGAAATCGTGAGAATAACTTTGGAAGAGGGAGGCAGAAGATGAATACAGATGCACTTAATCCGAAAATTCCAAGCAGACTGCAGGAGAATCTGAATCAGGAGAAGCAGCAGGCATTCACACTTTATCTTGATTTTGTGGTGGATGCGACCGCCTCCATGTATTCCATTTTCCCGGCAGTCTACTACAGTGCCTTACATTTTATCGAGGCACTCTCCAAGTATGATGTTGGTCTGGAGCTAGGACTTACTCTGATGCGCTGTGACCGGGTGGGAGAAGAGGCACAGACGGTCTATTTTGAAGACGGTAGAGAGACATTTACTAAGGATGTGGGACTGTTTTTAAGCAGACTGAAGAATACAGAAGTTTACGGCGGCAGCCCAGATGGCAAGGAATCTGTTCACGCAGGAATCCGCCACTCTCTGGAGAAGTTCCCTTTTCAGGGACGCAACCGCGCAATCATGGTTTACACGGATGCTTATGGAAGTGATGATGAGGATGATTTCCAGGATCAGCCGATCGGGCAGGCAATCTTCTTTACAACCCTCGAGATGATGGAGGAGGACTTTCATTTCGCCTTGATTGGTCCGGATGGAAGCTTAGATGAGGAGGCATCTCCTGCCTTCATGGATATCCATGAGATTTTACACCCGCTTTCGCCAGAGTTCATTGATGATGTGGTGAAGCCATTAAAAGATCTTCTGAGAGGGGTGTCCATCGGTGTCTGATCACAATTTAGAAAGCAAAAGGATTTTCCTCACTTCTTCCTCAGATACAGCGGATAAGATCCGCTCAATCCCTGAGATTCTTGCACCAGGGGAGGAGAGCCAGGGGATATCTTTAAAGGATTTGTTCTTAAGAGAGAAGATGGACCAATATCATGTGGATGGCACGGTTCTAAAGACGATTGCCATGAAGGCTATCAACATCATGGGTCAGCTTTCAGAGATTGGGCTGACGCCAGGATTAATGGACCTTGAAGATTTCTATGTCAGCAGCCTGGGAGGTGGACTCAAAGTCTATCTTGCACATCCAGAGCGCTTTCAGCTTGGGGAGCTCCCTCAGGATTATGAGTGGTATCCAGAAGACGAGCGGATTCTAGGTGAGATAGAGCTATTTGATCAGGAAGCCCAGCAGAAGGCGGATATTCGTCTTGCCTACCGCATTATGATCGGAAGCAGAAAAGGCAATGTCAAAATTCCTCCGAAAAGTACAGAGGTTGACTATTCGGAACTTTTCTATAAGATTCTTTCTCCAGGATTTCGTCAGCTCTTTCTTCGAATCCTTTCAGAAGGAGAGAAGCCTGTGGAGGTATTCTCTTCCTATGGCTTTGAGGGAAACCTCTATGACAATCTGGAGGACATGCTTCGAAGAGAAATCTTAGAGGAGGATGAGGCAGACCGGTCCATGCAGTTTCAACAGTCATCTGTAGTTACGGAGGATAAGACAGAGGCTGCACAGGGAGATCCAGTCACAATCCTCTACTTGATTTTGAGAACAGAGACAGGGAATTGCCGCCAGATGAGCCGACTTCTATACCTGGCTCAGGATCAGGTCTATCAGGAGGCAGACCTCTCCCAGTCAAAGGTAAGACAAATATTCGTTTATGGAGATGGCAGTGTCTGTATTGCCAGAAGAGGATATACGACGAGACGGTATCATATGGAACTCTCTCCGAGGATCAGAGAGTATTCTTTCGGGGAGGCCATGATGATCACGGCGGATCTGATAGAGGATATCAGACAAACTGCTGACCAGGGAGACCAGCTAAAGATCATCATCCTTTCCGATGGAAAGATTTCTAATGATACCATGTTCCAGATTGCATATAAAAGACTGCGTTCGGTCAGAGGGAAATCGGTAAAAATCGATTATATTGCGGAAACGGATAGCCTTTCCTGCCAGGCTGGAAGGCAACTGGAAGAACTTTCGAAGGATTATTAATATAATAATTCACAGTAAAAGGAAAAAACGTATGAAATCTCTCAAAACTAAGAAAAAAAGTGAAAAAATCACTTGAGTTTTATTCAAGAAAGGGATACAATATTCAAGTCGGTGCGGAAAAGTCAATGAGATATAGCATCGCGGATCCTGCAGGAATGTAAAAGCAATCTTGCAGTGGATGAATGAAAGTATTATACAATCTTGGAGGAATATATATCATGAAACCATACAGCCAACTTACACTTGAGGAATTAGAGCAGCTGCACGCGAAATTACAGTCAGAATATCAGAAACTTAAAGATGCAGGCTTAAATCTGAACATCGCAAGAGGTAAGCCATGTAAGGAACAGCTCGAGTTATCTATGCCGATGCTCAACATTCTTGGCGAGGAAGATGTCTATGAAGCTATGGATGGTACTGATGTCCGTAACTATGGTGATTTGGCAGGAATTCCTGAGGCAAGAAAGTTTATGGGAGATATCATGGGAGCAAAGCCAGAGCAGACAATTCTTGGTGGAAACTCCAGCCTGAATCTTATCTATGACTGTATCTCCTGGGCTCACAGCTTTGGTATCATGGGATCTACTCCATGGAGCCAGTTAGACAAGATTAGATGGCTCTGCCCAGTTCCAGGTTATGACCGCCATTTCAGAATCACAGAGCAGTTCGGTATGGAATTGATCCCAATTCCTCAGAATGAGGATGGTCCGGATATGGATCTGGTAGAGAAATATGTCAACAACGATCCTACGGTAAAGGGTATCTGGATGGTACCTCTTTATGGCAATCCAACTGGATATGTGGTATCCGATGAGAATGTGAAGAGATTTGCAGCGCTTACTCCTGCTGCAGAGGATTTCCGTATCTTCTGGGACAATGCTTACATTGTTCATCATCTCTATCCAAATCATCCAGCTAAGATTTTAAATATTTTAGATGAGTGTGAGAAGGCAGGACATCCGGATATGGTATATCAGTTCTGTTCTACATCTAAGATTACCTTCCCAGGTGCTGGAATTTCAGCAGTTTCTGCTTCCCCAGCCAATGTGGAGGATCTGCTCTCCAAGATGAAGTGGCAGACTATCGGACATGACAAGATCAATCAGCTTCGTCATATCAGATTCTTCAAAGATATGGACGGCTTGACAGCACACATGAGAAAGCATGCAGATATCATTCGTCCAAAATTTGAGATGTTACTCAATGCATTTGATAAAGAGTTAAAAGGTCTTGAGATTGCAGAGTGGACCAAACCAGTGGGAGGATACTTCATCTCCTTCTATGCTATGGATGGATGTGCAAAGAAGATTGTTGCGATGTGTAAGGATGCCGGCCTTACCATGACCGCTGCAGGAGCAGCTTATCCATATGCTAATGATCCAAAGAATTCTAATATCCGAATCGCCCCAACTATGGCATCCATCGAGGATTTGAAGATTGCCGGAGAGCTTTTCATCACAGTAGTTAAGATGGTTGCAGTAGAGAAATTACTGAACGCGTAATTGTGATGTTACAGTTCATGTATGATATTAATACAGGTAGTTCAAACTATTTTTCACTG
>JAXJRI010000153.1:0-5955 GCA_036310685.1 Lachnospiraceae bacterium
CAGCAGGACAATACGGCACAGGTGGAAGTCAGCTATCAAAATAGCTTATTTAACACTGAGAGATATCATGTATGAACAGTAACTTGTTGTCAAGTACAAGTGAAGTTCTGGTGGCAGTTCAGCTTGTTTTCTTGATGGAGTCATGGTACAATGGCATTACATAGATTAGAACAGACGTTCATGTTTTAACAAAGATAGATTGCAGAATTTTTATAAATGTTAAAGGAGATTAATTATGTTTCGAGATCATACAAAAGTGGTTCATATCGGAGACAGAGTGATTGGAGGAGGGAACCCTATTCTGATTCAGTCTATGACAAATACCAAGACTGAGGATGTTGAGGCAACAGTGGCTCAGATCCTTCAGCTGGAGAAGGCTGGCTGTGAATTGATTCGCTGTACGGTACCTACGCTGGAGGCTGCCAAGGCTCTTCCAAAGATCAAGGAGAGGATACATATTCCGCTGATTGCAGATATTCATTTTGATTACCGTCTTGCTATCGCAGCGATCGAGAATGGTGCAGATAAGATTCGAATCAATCCTGGTAATATCGGCTCTAGCGACAGAGTTCGTGCTGTCGTTAAGAAGGCGAAAGAGTATCAGGTTCCAATTCGTGTCGGTGTCAACAGTGGATCTCTGGAGAAAGAGCTGATTGGGAAATATGGTGGACATGTCACTGCAGAAGGTATCGTTGAGAGCGCCATGGATAAGGTCAGGATGATTGAGGACATGGACTATGACAATCTGGTTGTCAGCATTAAGTCTTCGGACGTTATGATGTGTGCGAAGGCCCATGAGCTTTTAGCGCCACAGTGTCCTTATCCGATTCATGTAGGAATCACAGAGTCTGGAACTGTTTTCAGTGGTAATATCAAGTCCTCTGTTGGTCTTGGCATCATTCTTTATCAGGGCATCGGAGACACGATCCGTGTTTCTCTGACGGGTGATCCTGTCAATGAGATCGCAACTGCAAAGCTGATCTTAAAGACTCTTGGCTTACGCAAGGGCGGAGTAGAAGTTGTATCGTGTCCAACATGCGGAAGAACCAACATTGATCTGATTGGACTTGCCAATCAGGTAGAGGATATGATACAGGAATATGACAACCTGGATATTAAAGTTGCGGTTATGGGATGCGTAGTGAATGGTCCAGGTGAGGCAAGAGAGGCTGATATCGGAATTGCCGGAGGCAATGGGGAAGGTCTTCTCATTAAGAAGGGTGAGATTGTTAAGAAGGTGCCGGAAGACCAGCTTCTTGCTACCTTAAAAGAGGAGTTAGATCACTGGGAACAGTAGAATTTACATTGGGGGAGAGCTTATGTCGTTACAATTTATCACGGGAACCAGTGGACAGGGAAAGACGACTTATCTGATTCAGAAGGTGATCAGTGAGGCGGAGGCGAATCCCAATCAGAATTACTATGTGATTGTTCCAGAACAGTACAGTCTGGAGATGCAGAGGGGCGTCGTAGAATCTCATCCCAGACATGGATTTTTAAACATTGATATCATCAGTTTCCACAGACTTGCTTACCGAGTTTTTGATGAATGTGGATATCAGCCGGCAAAGATACTGGAGGACCTTGGCGTTGCGATGATGCTTGAAAAGATTTTGGCTGAGCATGGGGAAGAACTTCAGTATTTTAAGCGGAGTTTAAAAAAGCGAGGCTTTATTGACGAACTTAAATCTATCTTGATTGAGAGTATTAGTTACGGTGTTACCTGGCAGGATATGAGACATGCTGCAGATAAGTTGGAACTCTATCCGATTCTCCGTTATAAGATGCAGGAACTCTCCCTGATTTTCCAGTATTTTGAGCAGGAGACCGAGGGAAGATATATGGTGACAGAGCAGATTCTGGATGTCTTAGCGGAGATGATTGATCAGTCCGCCCTGATTCAAGATGGAATCTTCTTCTTTGATGGTTATACTGGTTTTACACCGATTCAGAATAAAGTTCTGGAGCAGATGCTTCAAGTTTCGAAAAAGCTTTATATTACGGTCAATATAGATTATGCCGCAAAGAGCCTGGGTGCTGGAGAAGATGACCTCTTTCTTTTGGGCAGTCGTACCATTCGTTCTTTGATGGGAATCTGCCGAAAGGATGGAATCCTGGTGGAAGATACGATTGATCTCACTCAGGAGACCTCTTATCGCTTTATGGATCGCCTGGATATGAATCACATGGAAAAGTATCTTTTCCGAGGAGGTAAGAAGGAGATTTACAAGGAAGAGGTAGCAGGACTTCATATCTGCGCCTGTTCCAATCCAGATAAGGAAGCAGAGTATATTCTTCACAAGATTGAATCAATGATACGGAAAAGTTATCGGGATGGCGGCGAAAAGCTCAGATATCGTGATTTTGCTATTCTGACTGGCCATGTGGATGACTATGCTCCTTCCTTTTCCAGAGTGGCAGAGATGCTCGAGATACCACTGTTCTTAGACGTGAAGAAGAAGCTGTCTTACCATCCGGGTCTTGAGACCATCCGGTCTCTCTTTCATCTGGCAAAGATGGACTACTCCTACGAGAGTGTCTTCCGGTACCTCAAGTCTGGTATGTCAGGACTGTCAGAAGAAGAGACGGATTATCTGGAGAATTATGTCTTTGGTACAGGAATCAGAGGATTATCTATGTGGAAGAATCCTTTCTACCGCAAGATGAAAGGGATCGAGCAGGAGCAGTTGGAGACAATCAATCTCTTAAGAGAACGAATGGTGGAAGAGACTGGAGATTTTGTATCTGTGGTTACCTCTTCTAAGGCAACCGTGAAAGATCAGATGACAGCTCTCTATCAGACGCTGAAACGGCTTCATTATCGAGAAAGGCTGGAAAACTATGCCGATCAGGCAGCGGCACAGGCTGATTATGTCAGGGAGCGAGAGTACAGGTCACTCTTTGCTATGCTAGTTGACCTGATGGATAAGCTGGTCGGAATCTTTGGTCAGGAGATCCTACCGGCAGCAGAAGTTGGAGAAATCTTTGACGCTGGCATGGATGCTCTGGGAATCGGAGTGGTTCCTCTTACTATGGATCAGTTGATTTTAGGTGATTTAAAGAGAACCAGACTTTCTGAGATTAGATATCTCTTTGTGGCAGGGATGAATGACGGCTTGATTCCACCTGCTCTGGAGGATACGGGAATCCTCTTAGATCGTGAGAAAGCAATCCTGTTAGAGTTAGGTCTTAAATTCTCGGATGATCTTTTGAGCCAGGCAGCGGAAGATGAATTCTACATGTATCAGGCCTTCTGTCGCCCATCTAAGGGACTTTATTTTAGTTATTCCCTTATCGATAAGGGAGGCAGTCAGCTCCGTCCTTCGGTGTTACTTAGAGATTTTCAGAATATGTTTCCGAAGCTAGGGATCAGGATTTATGGGAAAGATGAGAAAAGGGCCATCCTGAATCCGGAAGATAGCAGAGATATTCTAAGCAGAGACCTCTATCTCTATAAATATCATAGGGAAGCTCTGTCCCCTGTCGATAAGAAGGTACTCTGGATGCTCCTAAAGTATTATGAGAATGATCCTGAGACCAGGGAGATGGCAGAGAAACTTTGGACAAAAAAAGATCAGATGAGGACTTACCAGAACTTAAGCCAGCAGGTTGCTCTGGAAATTTACGGACCAGAATTTGCTGGATCTGTCACTCAGTTAGAGGAATTCGCGGAATGTCCTTATAAATATTATTGTGATTATGGACTTCGTCTGGAACCTAGGGAAGAATTCAAGGTGAATGGAGCCGATCTTGGAACTCTCTTCCATGCTGCTCTGGAGGCTTTTTCCAGAGAGGTGGAGTCTTCCTCCTATACGTGGAAGGATCTTCCAGATAAGGAAGAAGGAGAGTTTATCAAGAATGCCCTCTATCAGGCGGTCGATGAGAAGATGAGTGATCTTTTTCACGATACGGCCAGAGACAGCTACCGTCTTCAGAAGGTGGAGAGGATTTTCACTAAGACCATTCAAGTATTAAGGAAACATCTGCAGTTAAGTGACTTTGAGCCGGATGCTTTTGAACTGACATTTGGGAAGGACCAGAAGCTGGACGCTTCCACCCTTACCCTGAGTCAGGGAGTGCCCGTTCATCTAGAAGGAAAGATTGACCGGGTGGATGTTTATGAGGAAGATGATCAGATCTTGCTGAAAATCATAGATTATAAGTCAGGAAGCAGACAGTTTAAGCTATGCGACCTTTACCAGGGGATTGAGCTGCAGTTAGTTCTCTATATGAAAGCAGCTCAGGAGATATATTCCAATCGCAAGAAGAAGACAGTGATTCCGGCTGGTTTCTATTTCTATCAGATTAAAGATCCGATGACAGATGCGAGTGAGGCTGAAGATAAGCTCTACAATTATACGATGAGCGGATATACCAATAAAGACCCTGTAATCTTAGAGCATTTTGAGCACGTGAAGGACGATGCCAAACAGTATGCCCAGGCAAACATTAAGTTTACCCCAACTCATAGGATACATGCCGCCTCTAAGCTATTTACCACGGAAGATTTCTACCAGATGGAAGACTATAGCAGACAGAAGGTCAAAGAGATTGGGGAGAGGATTTATCGGGGTGAGATTGCACCTTACCCGTATCGTCAGAGTGACCGAAGTGCTTGTACCTACTGTCAGTTTAAGAGTGTCTGTGGCTTTGATGACCGACTGCCAGGCTATCGCTATCGTGATTTTGGCAGGATGTCAGATAAACAGGCTTACGCATTGATTAAGGGGGAGGATGAGTAAGATGAATTATACTGTCGAACAAGAGCAGGCAATCAGCTTAAGAGATCGTGACATCCTTGTCTCGGCGGGTGCAGGTGCTGGAAAAACCAGAGTCTTGGTAAGCCGTATTGCAGACATGATCGTGGATCAGAGTCGTACTGTTCGAGCGGATCAGTTTCTAGTTATGACCTTTACCAATGCAGCGGCAGCAGAGATGCGGGAGAGGATTCATCAGGAATTAGATGAGAGGTTGGATAAGAATCCGGAGAACCGTTATCTCCTGAAACAGATTCATCTCTTAAAGCAGGCTGATATCTCCACGGTTCATAGCTTTTGCAGCCGTCTGTTAAGGACTCATTTTTCTGAGGCAGGAATTGATCCGGCATTTCGCGTAGGGGAAGATGGGGAGATGAAGCTTCTGCGCGAGCAGGCGATGGCGGACTTGATGGAGGAAGCTTATCAGAAGCATGATCAGGGATTCCTTGATCTGGTGGAAGCATATGCACCGGAGAAGGATGATACGCCGATAACGGAGATGATTGAAAGTCTTTACACATTTTCTCGCAGTTTCCCGGACGCAGATCGCTGGTACCAGCAGATTTTTGAGATTTATCGGAATACGTCAGATGAAGAAGACTTTGAGCAGTCTTTCTATGTGCAAAATACTATTCGCTATGCAAGAAGAGTGATCAATCGGCATAGAAGGGCGATGGAGTCTTTTGGGGAGCGGGTGCCAAGCGAAGATTGGCAGGATAAATTCTACCTGTCTTATCAGAATGATTTAAAAGTCATGGATGATCTTCTTGCCTGTCAGACCTACCAGGATTGGTATGGGGAGATTGCGACTGCCAAGCTTGGGAAAAAACCAACTAACAGCAAAAGGACCCCATTCTTATACGATAGCAGTTATAAGAATCTTCGAGACAGGCTGAAGGAAGATTTAAAGAAGTTACAGAAGAGTATCTTTTGGGCTCCTATGGAAGACATTACCGACCAATGCCAGAAGACAAAGCCTTATGTGGAGGAATTGATCCAGCTGACCCAACGATATGAAGAGATCTATTTTGCTGATAAACAGGATCAGAATGTCTATGATTTCGATGACTTGGAGCATCTGTCCATGAAGCTTCTGGTCAAGGGCTACGACCAGGATGGAAAACCGGTCCCTACAGAGATTGCGCTTTCTCTGCAGGAACGCTACCGAGAGATTTTTGTGGATGAGTATCAGGATACC
>JAXJRI010000154.1:0-12008 GCA_036310685.1 Lachnospiraceae bacterium
ATATGCAAGCATTAACGTCATATGCATAAAATGTATGCAAGAGTTAACATCATATGCATAAAATATATGCAAGCATTAACGTCATATGCATAAAATGTATGCAAGAGTTAACATCATATGTATGAAACATATGCAGGCATCACTATCTTATGCAAATATAATATGCAAGGTTAGAATAAGTAGCAATATATTATACAAACATAATATATAAACATCATATGCAACAAAGCTAAAGGAGGTGAAGAATGGAGAAAAATTATAATCGCTGGTATGAGAAGATTTCTGCTCCCTTCCGAGCTTATCCTAGTCTGCTTGGGTTACTTAATGGGTTAAATAAGGGAGTAACAGCTTTGATTTTTGTCACCTATCCACTTCTCTTAGTCTGGCTGCTATGGAAGAAGGATGAGAGGTTCTGGAAGATTCTTTTGGTTCCAGCAATCTCGTTTATTCTACTTTCTTTAGCAAGGAAGGCTATTGACCGGGCGAGACCTTATGAGACCTTTCCAGATATGCAGCCACTTATTAAAAAGGATACGAGAGGGCATTCCATGCCAAGTCGTCATGTATTTTCCTCTATGATCATTGCCATGGCTTTTCTCTCAGTCTGGCTGCCGGTAGGGATACTATATGTGATTTTTACTGGGCTTGAGATGTTTGTGAGAGTGATTGGGGGAGTACACTATCTTTCTGATGTCCTGGCTGGTGCTTTCATAGGGATTGGTGCAGGGATCTTCCTGTTTCTCTTATAAGGAATAAAAAATAACAAATGCTCACAGCAGAAGTGAAAAATTCAAAAATCAGCCATAACTAATATTGTGGAAGAATTCGAAATATGGTATATTTTTAAGGTAATTTCAATAATGAGTTGCTTTTTAAATTTCAAGAGTGTGAAGGATATCAATAAGATAAATTCACATAATACGGAAGCAGACAAGATTTAAATCAACAGAGATAGGAGTTAATGATGGATATCGTATGTTTGGACATGGAAGGTGTGCTGGTACCTGAGATCTGGATTGCTTTTGCGAAAGAAAGTGGAATCCCTGAGTTAAAAAGAACAACAAGAGACGAGCCAGACTATAATAAATTGATGAACTGGCGTCTCGGGATTTTAAAAGAGCATGGGATGAAGCTTAAGGATGTGCAGAATACGATTGCAAAGATTGAGCCGATGGAAGGCGCAAGAGCATTCTTAGATGAATTAAGAACACTCACACAGGTTATCATCATCAGTGATACATTTACTGAGTTCGCAAAGCCACTGATGGAGAAGTTAGGATGGCCAACTCTCTTCTGTAATTCTCTGGAGGTTGCTCCTGATGGAGAGATCACAGGTTTTAAGATGCGTGTAGAGGGTGCGAAATTAGCAACTGTGAAAGCTCTACAGTCAATCGGATTTGAGACAATTGCCAGTGGAGACAGTTACAATGATTTAGGAATGATCAAGGCCAGCAAAGCTGGATTCTTATTCAAGAGTACCGATAAGATCAAAGCTGACAATCCGGATATCCCGGCATACGAGACATTTGATGAACTCCTTGAGGCAATCAAGGCAAGCCTTGATTAATCGAATTTGATAGATAATTGTTTCACGTGGAACATTTTTAAAAGGGCAGGTATATAGCATATGGGTGAACGTTGAGGAAGTGTTATTAATATGAAAGAAAAAAAGAAAAAGATGCCTTTGGCGGGAAAGATTTTCATCGCTCTCGTCCTGGCAATTATCGTTGGAATGCTCATGCAGAGTCACGCAGCATTTGCTACAAAGTACATTGCACCTTTTGGTACAATCTTTTTGAACCTTGTTAAGTTTATCGTAGTACCGATTGTCCTGTTCTCGATCATGGCTGGTGTCGTTTCGATGAAGGATATCAGAAAAGTCGGAGCAATCGGTGGAACTGCTATGATCTACTATTTCTGTACGACAGCAGGTGCGACTATTATCGGTCTGATCATTGCCAATCTGTTTAAGGGAACTTTCCCGGCACTAAAGACAGGAGACCTGTCCTACAAGGCACCGGAAAAGACTTCCTTTATGGATACGATTGTTAATATCTTTCCGTCTAACTTTATTCAGCCGATGTCAGATGCCATTATGCTTCAGGTAATCGTGATGGCTCTGATTTTGGGATTCGCAGTAATCCTGATTGTAGAGAAAAACCCGGATGATTCCGAGAGAGTCGTTCGTGGAATCAACTCTCTGAATGTTGTCTTCATGAAATGTATGGAGATGATCTTAGAGCTCTCACCAATCGGTGTGTTCTGTCTGCTTTGTCCTGTTATCGCTGAGAACGGAGCTGTGATTATTGGATCATTGGCTAAGGTATTATTAGCCGCCTATATCTGCTACATCTTACATGCAATGATTGTATATTCAGGAACAGTAGCAACTCTAGGTGGTATGAGTCCATTTAAGTTTTTCAAGGGAATGCTTCCGGCGATTCTGTTTGCATTCTCATCCGCTTCTTCTGTAGGAACACTTCCACTGAATATGGAATGTACGCAGAAGCTCGGTGCTTCTAAGGAAGTCAGCTCCTTTGTTCTTCCACTAGGAGCAACCATTAACATGGATGGAACGGCAATTTATCAGGGTGTCTGTGCAGTATTTATTGCCAGCTGTTATGGCATCAACCTGACTTTATCACAGATGATTACCATCGTACTCACTGCAACTCTTGCTTCTGTCGGAACAGCGGGAGTTCCTGGTGCAGGAATGATTATGCTGGCTATGGTACTTACTTCTGTTGGACTTCCAATTGATGGTATTGCCTTAGTTGCCGGTGTAGACCGTATCTTTGATATGGGAAGAACTACAGTTAATATTACTGGTGACGCTGCCTGTACAATGATTGTCTCAAATCTTCAAAAGAAAAGAGAGGCAAGAAAAGCAGCCAAATCGGCTTAAATTTATCAATAATTATAAAAAGAGGATTCTCTATCTGCCCTGGAGAATCCTCTTTTTTCATGTTTTTTGAATGATTAAGATGATTAAAGTTTATCTTTTATAGGTATGCAAAATTGTTAAACTTATCAATGATTAAAATCCGCCGATTACTTTGATTGCCAGTAGAATCAGCACAATGATAATGATGGGGCGGCTTATGGTGCTTCCTTTGGAAAGAGAAAGGTTAGCACCGATATAATTTCCGACCATATTGCAGATGGCGGCAGCAATTCCCAATGAGAGAAGCACCTTTCCATTGATCAGAAAGATAGCAAGACTGGTGACGTTTGTCGTCAGATTGATAACCTTTGTCTGAGCATTGGAGGTTGCAAGGCCCATCTTGGCGAAGACTGTCAGTGCGATAATCAGAAAGGTTCCGGTACCTGGTCCATAGATGCCGTCGTAGATTCCAATGATAAAAGCAGCGAGAATGGATATGATGACGGTCCGCCTTGTAATCGGAATATCCCGTTCTCCGGAATCATGGAATAACTTCTTGTTAAGCACAAAGAACGCTGCAATCGGAAGAGCAACCAGGAGAATGGACTTAATGACCTTGTCATTCAGCATCAGAGAAATATGTGCTCCGATGGAAGACCCCGCAATTGCTGCGATGACAGCGGGAATTGCTAAGCGAAAATCCACTAACTTCTCGCGGATAAATTTCCAGGTTGCAAGAGCAGTTCCACAGGTAGAAGACAACTTATTGGTTGCAATCGCCTGGTGAGTGGGAAGTCCAGCCAACATGTAGACAGGCAGTGAGATTAGGCCACCACCACCTCCGATGGCATCAACAAAGCCTGCTAGACCCACAGTAGGGCAGACGATAAGAAAGGTAATGAGAGTAGGGTTCATAAAGGTCTCCTTCAAAAATAACAATACTTTCTTAAGCGTAATCTGTTATATTCTATCTGTTTTTCAATGTGAATGCAAGGCAGGAATGTGGGGAGTCGCAAAGCGACGGAACATTCCGTAGTCACTTTTGACACCCACGTCATATAATGATATCATAGCACTCTGTGAATGTTTTGAGTATCAAAGTATCACAAGTAAGAAGTATATTTTGAATTATTTATAAATAGTATCAGGAGAATAGAATGAACGTAACAAAAACATTTGGCCATTATGTTGAGAAATTAACAGAGAATGACCATAAGAGAGGAGCCCAGTGGCTTCTGAAGACTGGGTGGAAAGCCCAGGATTTTAAGTATAAAGTGATGCCGGATAAGAGATTGCTCCCATCTCAACAGTATCTGGCAGCGATGATGATGGATGTGATGTTAGCTCCTTTAAAGGACCCGGAACATTCCGCCATTGTATCCGTCTTTACTCCAACAGAAATTTTACAGGAATTTGGCCTGCACCCTTACAACGCTGAAGGCTATTCGTGCTATCTTGCTGCATCGGAGATTGGATCTATGTGTATCGGACAGGCTCAGGCAGAGGGAATCTCTGAGACCCTTTGTTCCTATCACCGTATGTTTATCGGAGCAGCCCAGATGGGACTCCTCCCGAAACCAAAATGCATCGTCTACACCAATCTTACCTGTGATGCCAACCTGCTGACATTCCGCGAGCTGGCGAATCTTTTCGATGTTCCTTGTTTTGGAATTGATGTGCCATATTCTCAGACAGAAGAAAATGTGGATTATGTCGCAGATCAGCTGAAGGATCTTGTGACATTTCTTGAGAAGGTAACAGGAAAGAAGATCAGCCAGGAGGGATTACAGGAGAGATGTGACAGGGCGGTGAGATCTTTAAAGATTTACCGTAAATATCAGAAGGTACGTGCCGATAAATATATGCCGACAGATTTGGTCAGCCCTCTCTATGAATTTATGACCAATAATGTTCTTCTTGGAAGCGAGGAAGAGGAGCGTTATGTCAAGATGGCTCTCAAGGATGCGGAGAAGGCACCTGCTTCTAAGGGAAAGAAGATCTTCTTTATGCATACCCTTCCATATTGGATGAAGTCGATGCATCAGGACTTCTGGTTTAATGAGAATGCCCAGATTGTCGGGATCGACCAGTCTCAGCCAGTCAGCTTAAATTATGATATCTCTGACCCATTCCGAGCTATGGCACACCGTATGGTATACAATCATATGAATGGTCCTGCTACTCGAAGAATTGAAGCAGGAATCCGAAAAGCAAGGCGTGCTAAGGCAGACGGGGTCATCTGGTTCAATCACTGGGGCTGTAAACACACCATGGGAGCAGCTCAGCTTGCCAAGAAGACCTTTGAGGCAGAGGGAATTCCGCTGCTTGTCTTAGATGGAGATGGCTGCGACTATGCTTACGGCGGAGAAGGTCAGACCGCGACTAGAGTAGAAGCATTCTTGGAGATGTTAGATTAAGCATACATAAGAGTAAGAGATAGAAGGGTAAGAAAAATTATGTGTAATTGTGAGAATTGTGGAACAGGTAAGAATCCTACTTACTATGTCTGCAAATATACACCGATCGAGCTGATAGAATCTCTGGGTGGAAGCTGTGAGAATTTAAATCACATGCCGACAGGATTTGATCTGGCTGACCAGGTGGTCAATCCAAATATCTGTGGATTTGGAAAAGCTCTTCTTCAGGCTGTATTAGAAGGAGAAGTGCATGAGCTGGTCTTAGTTAATTGCTGCGACACCATCAGGAGTGTCTACGATATCTTATCAGCCAGGGGTGATATGGACTTCCTCTATATGATAGATATGCTTCATATGGGAGGCATGTGCAGTCGTGAGAGGATTGCTGGTCAGCTTAAGGGTCTTTGCAAAGCTTATGAGAGCTATAAGGGGACAAAGTTCGAGGCAGAGAAATTTAAAGCTTCCTTCCACAAACCAAACCGTGTCAACGGTCCACACTTAAATGTCCTGGGAGCCCGAATGGGACAGGAACTTTTTGATATGGTGCAGAAAGTGATGCCGCTTCCAGTGGAGAATATGTCCTGCGTCAATAACCGATCCGTGGGAGAGGTTATGCCGCCAGAGGACATGAATGATTTTGATCAGCTGATGGAATGGTATGCGGGAGAAATCTTAGGACAGATTCCGTGTATGCGAATGATGGATAATACCGGAAGAAAACGACTCTATCATGACCCTGATTTGAAGGGAATCATCTACCATACCGTAAAGTTCTGTGATTTCTACAGTTTTGAGTATGCGGATATTAAGAGTCACACGGAAGTTCCGCTCTTAAAGATCGAGTCAGATTATACGATCTCCAGCAGCGGACAGCTGCTCACAAGACTTCAGGCATTTGCGGAAAGTATTGACATGAATTCAGTGGAAGAAGGAAGGGTTAAGAGAATGGGAAAAGGATACTATGCGGGAATCGACAGTGGCTCTACAAGTACCGATGTTGTAATTCTTGATAAAGATAAAAAGATGGTCTGCGGTATCATCCTGCCGACCGGTGCCGGAGCTGCCAACAGTGCAGATAAGGCTTTAAAAGAGGCCTTATCACAGACAGGTATTGAGGAAGAGGATTTAGATGCGATTGTCACAACAGGATATGGACGTGGAGCCATCAATGCCGGAGATAAGTCAATCACAGAGATCACCTGCCACGCCAGAGGGGCACATTATCTTGATCCGGAGGTTCGTACCGTGATTGATATCGGAGGACAGGATTCCAAGGCAATCAGCCTCGATGAGGAAGGAAATGTCAAGAACTTTGTTATGAATGATAAGTGTGCAGCGGGAACTGGAAGATTCTTAGATATGATGGCCAGAACCATGGAGATGAGCTTAGATGAGCTTTCCGTCAGAGGGCTGGAATATAAAGAAGATATCACCATCTCCTCCATGTGTACGGTATTTGCAGAGTCCGAGGTTGTCAGTCTGATTGCCAAGAACAAGGATACCGATGATATTGTTCATGGCTTAGATAAGGCGGTAGCGAATAAGACAGCATCCCTGGTAAAGAGAGTCGGCGGTACAGAAAAATATATGATGACTGGCGGAGTTTCCAAGAATAAAGGATTAGTTAAGACCTTAAATGAGAAGCTTGGAACCAAGATGATTATTCATAAAGACGCTCAGCTCTGCGGAGCCTTAGGAGCAGCTTTATACGCCTATGATATGGCACAGAATTAGGAAAAATAGGAATTAAGGAAAAATAGAAGAGATAGAACAAGCATAAAGTGCCACCGGCACCTCCGCTTGCATGTTTGGCAAAAAAGAAGAAGAGCCCCGGCACTGCCGAGGCTCTTCCCCCATCTTTCAAACACTAAATCAACAAGTAAGGGGAAAATAGGGTAAAATAAATCTTACAAATTGATTCTAGAATTATCATAGCTTATAATTACCCTCACGTAAATGAATAATTTTGTCAATTATATAGGAACATAAGCAACAAATGATACAATATCGATGAAAAAGTACAATAATTTACAGAGAGAGTTCCTGGTGAAGAGGATCCCTGATAATCTGACGGGTAATATTTTTCCCTTCTCGGATGGTTACCTGCAGGTGAAGACGGAAATCAAAACCATCGTAGTCCAAATTCTTTATCGTAAAAGGATGTTCCTCCGTGACAAGAATTTCTATACTGGAATCTTCTACGTTAGAATCAACATTTCGAAAAAAATGTGGATAAGTCCCATGAAAATGGTACTTCTCGGTTAATAATTGACTTACCTGATCTCTCATAGCTTGATGAGCCGCATTGTCTTCTTTACCGTAATCCCGCTCAGGGTAAGAGGAGGAAGCCTGGCAGATCTTCTGGTAGATAAGCTCATAGAGAGGGTCTCTTTCCGGGAGCAGAAGCATCTTAGAGAGTGCCAGGGAAGCCTGGGTCTTCATGGAAGAACTCAGGAATATTTTACGGATGGGATTCTTTTCATTTTTTATAAATTTAGCGACGTCCCTTGCGTAAGTCAGGTCGCCAGCTTCTTTGGCCAGACGTATTATGGCCTGACTGCCAGCGTCGGTGTCCTGGTAGGCTCCGTCCATCAGATTCCTGACGGGAGTCCAGTAGCGCAGAGGACCAAATCCGATGAGAGGCATCAAGGCCTTCTCTCTTTCGTTGACAGCGGCTTCTCCTAAAAAGGTGTATTTATCGTGGATGGTACCGATCATATAGACCAGCTGGCGCCAGTTCTCCTGACCGTGAATCCAGTAGTGGGCAATGCGATGATACTGATAAAGTTTTCCGCTTTCCGTACAGGAAGAGTACCAGAGGACAAGGACATCTCCATTCTCATGATAGAGCATAAGAGCGTAGCGGTCCTCCGCTTCTACGATCTGGAAGGTCGTCTTCTCATTCCATTTTTTATGCAGAGTTCCTGTAATCTTACATCCCCTGAAAGTTAGATAGTATTCCGCCGCATCATTCATCATGTAAGGAATCCGGCAGACAGTAGGATCCTCAGGGTCTGGGATTACTTCCAATGCATCGCAGACGATCAGTGCATTGATATGATGTTCAATCTCCTCCTGGGACAGAGGTTTATTATTGAGTTCCATTGTTTTCATAATTTATTCCTATGTTTTTTATCTTGTTATTCGATGTACCTTACAATATAAGGACATTTCCTAGAAAATGCAATGCCATAATTTTTGAAAAAATCGTAATAGAGTCAAGACTTAGATTGGTTGATTTTTAAACTAAAATAGTTTATAATGTCCTACTGTCAAAATTAGTAAAACTTACATTGTATTAGATAGAAATAGTGGGATTAGAATGAGTGAGAAAAGAAAGCAAGAGATAGTAATGCCTGATCAGCAGATTACCGTGGGAATTCCCAAGGCGATGCTGTATCATCGTTATCGCGCACTCTGGAAATTATTTTTTACTAAGCTTGGAGTAAACCTGGTATACAGTCCCGATACCAATCGTAAGATCCTTGAGGAAGGGGAAGATGTCGCAAACAGTGAGGCATGCCTTTCTATGAAGATTTTTATGGGACATGTCAACTATCTGATTGGTAAATGTGATTATATCCTGGTTCCTAGAATTTCAAATTTTGGAATCCGCAGAGTTATGTGTACCAGATTCTCAGCCTTATATGATATCTGCTGCAATACTTTCCGAGAGTCCGGACAGAAATTTTTGGCCTACAATGTAGATTATCAGCATCATATTGATGAGGAAGATGCATTTGTCCGCATGGCAAAGGAGCTGGACTATTCCTGGAGAGATGCAACGAAGGCTTATAAGAGCGCTAGAAAAGAGTTCGATACCTATAGGAAAGAACAGATCAAGAAGGAGGAGAAGAAATATCAGTCCAAACGATTTAAGATTCTCCTTGCGGCACATTCTTATGTGCTGAATGATCCTTATGTGGGAAAACCTGTGACGGACATGCTTCGGAGTATGGATTGCACCGTCATTCGCGCAGACTTGGCAGATCCGAAGAAATGCAGAAAGCTCAGCGCAGATTTTTCTAAAACTCTCAAATGGGAGATGAGCCGTGAGATTGTCGGGGGAATTGAGATGCATAAGAAGGATGTCGATGGTAGCGTCTTATTATCTGCATTTCCTTGTGCGCCGGATGCGATGGTCAATGATATGATCATGCGAAGAAATCAGCAGCACAAGATTCCGATTCTTCATATGACCGTCGATGCTCAGAGTGGAACGGCGGGAATCGAGACTCGTCTTGAGAGCTTTGTCGATATTATTAGATTACAGGGGGAGAAAAATGGCAAGAGATAATTACAGTCAGAATAAGAAGATTGCCTTCCCTCGAATTGGAAGTTATAACTATCCGGTAAAATATTTTATCGAGGAAGGGCTTAATCAGAAGTATATCCTTCAGCCGCAGATGACCAGAAAAACCATGAGTCTTGGAACTAAGTATGCACCCGATGCTGTCTGCACTCCTTTTAAGACGACACTGGGATCTGAGATCGAAGCACTGGAGGCGGGAGCAGATACCCTGATTATGACCATGGGATTATGCCGTCTTGGTTATTATGGTGAGCTTCAAGAGCAGATTCTCAGAGATCTTGGCTATCGTTTTGATATGGTGAACTTTGCAGAGTATACGACAGGTAAGAGCCGTGACTATTTAAAAGTTCTGAAAAGACTGAATCCAAAATATAATAAAGTAAAAGCAGGCCTTGCCTTCAAGGATGCTTTAAAGATGGTTGAGTACATTGATAAGGTGGAGGCAGAGTATTATAAGAATTGTGGTTTTGAGACCAAGAAAGGTTCCTATAAGAAAGCACTGGATGCCTTTTATCATGACTTAGAGCACAGCCATAAGAAGGCAGATATTGACGAAGCTTATGAGAAAGTGAAGGCGTCCTTTAAATCGATTAAGATAAAAAAAGATGATATTCCGCTTCGTGTCGGTGTCATCGGAGAATACTTTACAGTCATGGATCCATTTTCTAATCTTGATATTGAGCAGACCTTCGCGGATCTTGGGGTGGAGGTACATCGATGGATGAATCTTTCCAATCGAAACATCCATTATTCAGGAGAAAAGAACATGAATGTCCGTATTCATGACCTGGATCGTTTTGAGATGGGACCGACCTCCACGGCAAATATCTGGTGTGCCAGAGATTATGCGGAGAGAGGATTTGATGGGATCGTCCATGTAAAGTCTGCAGGCTGTACACCGGAGATTGACGTTATGAGTGTCCTGCAGAACATCAGTCAGGATTATAAGATTCCAATTCTATATATTACTTACGATTCTCAGACTAGTGACACTGGATTACAGACGAGAATTGAAGCATTCTATGACATGATTGCCATGCATAAGAAGATTATGAGTGATAAGTCTTATTAAATGAAAGCCTTATTAAATGATAGATGGAAACTTATAGAAAGGGGAGTATGATGGAGAAAGCATATTTAGGAATTGACGTCGGATCAATCTCCACTAAGGGTGTCATTCTTGATGGAGATAATAATATTCTTTCTAGTGAATATATCTGGACAGAGGGCAATCCAATCGGAGCAGTAAAAAAACTGGTAGGCCTTCTGGAGAAACAGTTTGATAAAGAGAACTATAAGATTGTAGCAACTGGAACGACAGGTTCTGCCCGTAAGCTGGTCGGTACTGTTGTGGGTGCGACCATCGTAAAGAATGAGATTACTGCTCACGCAGTGGGAACGACTACCTTCCATCCAGATGTTCGTACGATCTTAGAGATCGGCGGACAGGATTCCAAGATCATCCTGGTTGAGAATGGAGTCGCGATTGATTATGCTATGAATACACTTTGTGCAGCGGGAACAGGATCCTTCTTATCTAGCCAGTCAAAACGACTTGGCATTGAAGTTGAGGATATGGGGCCGATCGCCTTAAAGTCTAAGAACCCGACACAGATTGCCGCCAGATGTACGGTATTTGCAGAGTCTGACCTTGTTCATAAGATTCAGGTCGGTCATACCAAGACGGATATCATTGCTGGTCTCTGCAAGGCTGTAGTAGGTAACTACTTAAACAATGTCGGCAAGGGCAAAAAGATTGTCTCTCCTGTCGTATTCCAGGGCGGTGTCAGCCGTAATATTGGTGTGGTTAAGGCATTTGAGCAGGCCTTAGGATGTCCAGTCATCGTCGATAAAGACGGACATCTGATGGGTGCTATCGGAGCCGCCATTCTTGCCCGCAAGAATGAGAAGAGAAGAGACTTCAGCTTTGATATCGAAGATATGGAGTTTAAGACTCGTGAGGTTAACTGCGGAAGATGTGCCAATAACTGTGAGATTATCTGTGTATACCGTGATGGTAAGCTGATTGACAGTTGGGGTAACCGCTGTGACAGAGGTGCCATCTCAGTGAAGAGTGCGCAGGCATAATTGATATTTATGACGTTAGATAAAAAAGGCAGCGGCAGTTTCTACGCTGCCTTTTGGTATGGAGATAAGAAAATGGTAAGAAAAATATGTAAAGATACTGTATTCTTACAGAAAATATCAGAAGCTGCAGACAAGGATGATGTGCAGGTTGCCATCGATTTAAGGGATACTTTAAAAGCCAACCGCGATCATTGTGTCGGTATGGCCGCCAATATGATTGGGGTAAATAAAAGGATTATTATTGTTAACTTTGGTCCTTTTGATGTCATTATGTACAATCCAGTCATCAAAAAGAGAGAAAAAACAT
>JAXJRI010000155.1:0-11014 GCA_036310685.1 Lachnospiraceae bacterium
CCTTTCTGATTTTTAGGAATTCCCGTTCTGATTTTCGGGAATAATTTTTCCGATTCGGTCCATTTTTATTTTACGATATATAATCTGCGAACACGGGCCTTGCGACTGTGCAGTGGAATAAAAACAGCTGCGTGGTGACATGCAAAGCAACCGGCCAGGTGACCATCACTCATAAGTATGGTTCTAAGGCCGGCCGACAGAATAGTTCTGAAACATTCATAGTAACCATCACCGATGGTGAAATAACTGAGCTTACAAAAACATTCAGCGACGTAACGGTGAAGGTTAATAAGATCGCCGGTACCAATAAACTTCTGAACGGAAAAGAACTTGTTGTAGAAAAGCTGGAGTCAGGCAGTGATTATGACACCTATGTCGACCTGCTGGGCGATGATACCGTTCTCGGTATCTACGACATCTATCTGAAGGATACAGAAACCGGCGAGAGAAGTGAGCTGCCTTCCGGTGCGAAGCTGAAGGTAACTATCACCGCAGATTATCTGGAGAACGGCGAAGAAGTCAATGTAGGACACTACAAGAATCCCACAACACCTCTTGGTGTTACAAACGATTCGGACGTTGCCGTTGATAAGGTGACGGTAAGTGTGCATAGCATTTCGTTCTTCATAACAAGCTTCTCGACATTCACGATATCTTCAGAAGGTTCAGGCGATTCGGGCGGCGGAGGGACTGTTGTACCTACGCAACAGGGCAGCATCCTGGATGGGAGAACATTTGACGATGCGAATGATTGGCAGATTGTAAGTGGAAAATACACAGACAATGCCCCCACAAACAAAACCGACTCTCGCGACGGAAATGTCCGTGTACAGAAGAATGTCATCCCGACAGGAACGGAAAATGAATTCTATGTGTATCTGTCGATTGATACAAAGGTGACTAATGAAGTAATAACGACGTTCCTTAAGGAAAAGCTTACTGTTAGCAATTACTTGTTCGGAAGCGCATCGCACTTTCCGGGCGGAGGTAGTGAGCATGATGGTGGGAAGTTATACAGGGGAAACAGCTGGAATGATTTGGTGCAGGGAACAGGAAAAAATGCTGGCGATCATCGTGTAACATTCCGTATATATTCTCCGCAACCTGAGCACGAATATTTGGGAACCGTCACATTGGGCTGCGAGGATAGCAATTTTCAAGTCTACCTCAAATTGTCCGATAATGATAATGGACAAGTAGTGGCTTTGGGACTTGGCTGTGCCAAGAACGGTGAGCTTCAGGGTAGTGCAGATATCACTTTGACTGACGAGGCATACCAGTATCTCATTCAGGAGTCCGCCAAGACAACATCGGTTACCGACATGAGCGTAGACGACCAAATGGGAGATTATATTGAGTTTCTTGAGGTTGTTGCAGGTGATTATTCAACGGATCCCGCAGTAGGTCCAAACAATACATTGAACTGGAAAGTTGTGCCAAAATCGAACCCAGAGCCTCAAAAGGTTTCCAATACTGAATTCTGGCAACTTAATGTCGCCGAACTGTTATACAAAGTTAGACTTGATGTCACCAAGGCTGATTTTAATAGTTGTGCTAATAAAATGAATTCCAGCACGAGCGACGACGAATCCTATAAGGTAAACAACTACGCTACACTCAAATACAACGGCAGTTCAGAGGCTACTTTCCCTGTCCCTTACGTTCGTGGCCTGCTCTATGACCTGCAATTCACAAAGGTCGCAGAGGTTAATGGGGTTGAGAAAACTGTCACCGATGTACCGGCCCTAAAGAATGCCGTGTTCAAAATCACGGATGGGACAACCACCAAAACCGCCAGTCCCGACGATAACGGCGTTGTGAAATTTACTGGTTTACCATGGGGCAATTACACTGTATCTGAAACCACTGTTCCAAGCGGATATACCAAAGGTAATGATTTTTCTGCCAACCTGTGCTACACCACCAATGCCAGCAATTTGACTGCCAGCGCTCTCGATAACACACATGAGACGCTGACCAGCTACTCGAATGCGGCAGACAATAAAGTAGTCAACAAAAAGAAGAAAACCACATCAATTATTGTCAAGAAGGTCGGAGCCAACAGTGCCGTGCTTGCAGGCGCAAAGTTCAAGTTATTCAGAGTAGATGGCACGGACGTCATTGTTGGGGAAGAGTTTACAGTACCGAAGGCGGGCTGGACAATCAATGGTTTAACCTCTGGCAGCTACAAACTGCAGGAGACCTCTGCTCCGGATGGCTATATCATTGTTTCTGATCCGATAGAATTTACGGTTAACGCTACCGGAACAGGAGCGGTTATTCAGTGGCCTGAAGGAACTGGTAAACCAGCCAGTGTTCAAGAACTATCCGGAACAGACAATGATACGATAACTGTCATTAACACCCCAGGTCAGGCTCTTCCGAACACTGGAGGCCACGGCACATTACTTTATACATTAAGCGGTCTGATGCTTATCATCACATCCGCTATAATGTTCGGCTTCAGGAGGAGACTAAGAGAAGGGAAGTGCAGATAGGCCAAGGGCCAGACGCACAGCAGGTGCCTCATTCTAAAACCGTGATAAATAGAAATCATGCCTTTCCTGAAAAATATTCATTAGGAAATTAAGGAGAGGTGAGTAACAGATTTCCCCCTCAGCCAAGAGTAGTAATTCCAAACTCCCCAAGACGGGGCTGTCTTGGTGGTCATTGCCGGTACTTTTATGCGCTGGTATACTATTAACTATCATCGGTATTGAAAGAAAAAAACAGAACTACTGAATCTAAAAAACAGCTCATACATCTCATGGCTAGATGTATGAGCTGTTTCTGCAGTATCTATTTGGTTTTGAGTTTTCTCCTTTGTGTATATCTTACTGAAGTTGGCAATGGCATCTTTATGGCGTAGATATCTATTGTAGTCAGATCTTTTTTTTGAAAGCGTATTGTAAAAATATTACAGATATGTTATATTATGGACAAGGTAATTACCAGATATCAGCATCGATGTAAAATTATGTGAAAGTAGGTGGTGCTATTGCACACGATAGTAATTGGGGACGAAGAGGAATATGGACATCGTTTGATGAGATTTTTGGAAAATCGTCTGGCACCTGATGACTGTATCTTTCGTTTCTCTGACCCAGATAAGTTCTTGGCAAGGAAGATGGACGCGTCTGTCTATCTTTTTGGGAATGATTTTTTAGAAGCGATTCCAGAGGAGGACCGTCCCAAAGATCACATGATATTGATAACAGGAGACGAGAACCCGGAAAAGGAGGATTCTTTTCTAAGATATGAAGATCCTGATATTCTGCTTGGGATGATCCAAAAGAAGATTGGAGAGGATGGGACAGAAGGTCATGCGAAAAAGGCATGTATCACAGCGCTCTACTGTCCAATCTATGTGGATCACTTAAGAGAGAGGATGGGGAATTCGATGGAGGAAGAATCTCTCTATCTCGGGATGGAAGATCTGAAGGAGTCCTCGGAACAAGGCAAAGATATGGGGGATCTGTGTTACTACATTAAGCTCGGCAGTGAGGACATTATCGAGAGGATGCAGGGGATGCTAGCGCAAGACGGAAAGTTATCTTATCTTGATTCTCCGAAATGGTACTACGATTTGGGAGAGCTTGGTGTTGATGACTACCGGTGGTTCTTTGCCAAACTTCAGGGACAGGAACAATTTGAACATGTCTATGTGGCGATAGGGAACGGTTTTGTCCGGGAGCCATCCCGCTTTCAGCTCTTTGACAGGATTATCTTGATTGACAGGGAGGGAAGCAGTGGGACTTATGGCTTCAATGACAGACTGGAAAAGCTGGTAGAAGAGAATCGGTGGAGCAGCTGCCAGAGGGTGGAGATTCCGATGGGTTAGAGAAATATAGAACAGTGAAAAGGAGTATGAGCAAGCGATAAGAAGTGGAGGAATCAGGAGTGATTGATCAGCGAGAAGTGAGGAATCAAGTGCTGAAGCGCTTAGATGGCCGACTCGAGGCCACCGATGAAGATGTGTATCAGGAGATCGATCATACCGTGCTGGAAGTCTCTCACGGAGAGTATATCTCGATCGAACAGCGAGAGCAGATGAGAGAAAGGATTTTCAACTCCATCCGTAAATTTGATGTTCTTGAGCCTTATCTGAAAGATGACTCAGTGACAGAGATTATGGTGATTGGTGCTGGCAAGATCTTTATTGAGAAAAATGGGGAGCTGATGAGAACCAAGGATCATTTTTACAGTAATCAGGAGGTGTACCGATTGATTGAACAGATTGTGGGGCCCACCAACCGAACCATCAATGAGTCTTCTCCGATTGTTGATAGTCGACTCCCTGATGGTTCTCGAGTTCATATCATCATACCTCCCATCTCTTTGGAAGGACCCTCCATTACAATCCGTAAATTCCAGAAAGGCGGCATGACCATTCGGAAACTCTTAGATTTTAAAGAATTTCCTCCAAAACTGGAGCCATTTCTTGGATGTCTGGTTCGTGGGCGCTACAACATCATCATAAGCGGAGCGACGAACTCAGGGAAGTCTTCTCTGATTAACTCTCTCGCGGAATACATTGGACCGGAAGAAAGAATTATTACGATCGAGGATTCCGCGGAGCTTCAGTTTTATCAGGTGGATAACTTGGTTCGACTTGAGACGAGAAATGCTAATTCAGAAGGCAAGAATGCAGTAACCATGGATGATCTGATTAAGGCAAGTCTTCGAATGCGTCCGACAAGAATTATTGTCGGGGAGGTTCGAGGGGCGGAAGCCTCTTCGATGATGCAGGCATTGAATACCGGTCACAGCGGTTCCTTCAGTAGCATTCATGCAAACTCATGTAGGGATGCTCTCTCCCGTCTTGAGGTGATGAACCTGATGGCGGTGGATATGCCTCTTCGAGCGATTCAAGGCCAGATTGGATCAGCGGTGGAGATTCTGATTCATCTAGGAAGACTCAGTGATGGGAGGAGGAGACTGATGGAAATCAGTGAAGTACTGGGGTATCAGGGGGATGATTATATATTAAACCCTTTGTTTCAGTATGTTATCACAGGTAAGAATGCCGGTTATCTGAAGTGTATTCATCCCATGAAAAATCTGGATAAGATGAAGAGTTATGGACAGATGGATCGATACATCAGAGCGATGAGAGGATGGGGATTAGAGACAGATGAGATTATTCAAGGAGAAGGGCTATGACACCAGGGAGAGAGTCCACAACAATTTTAGGTGGACGTTTCAGGAGATTGCAATCGGAGAGATGGGAATCGGAGTATTGAGTTATCTCTGTTATGATGAGCTGCTGTGGATACTGCCCCTTCAGATTTTGATGATTCCCTATATGATGGTCGCAAAGAAAGAAGAACGAAAAAGAATAGGAGACCAGTATACTCAGGGCTTTCGAGAACTGCTGCAGTCTCTGATGACGTCCCTTCAGGCTGGATATTCTGTGGGGAATGCTTTTCGGGCAGCGCTGGTGGAACTTCGGGAACTTTATGGAGGAAGCGGTCAGCCAATTGTGAGAGAACTGGAATATATCGTCAACGGTCTCTCTCTCCATCAGAAGGTGGATGAGCTGTTTATGGATTTTGCGATTCGGTCAGAGAATGATGATATCTATGAGTTTGCCACCATACTTCAGATCGCCTGTAATTCCGGAGGTAACATGGTGGAGATTCTCAAAAATTCAGTGGAACATCTTCAGGTAAAGCTGGAGACGTCAGAGGAGATTAATGTTATGATGTCCGGCAAGATTTTTGAGAAGAATATCATGCTGCTCATGCCATTTTTTATTCTTCTTTATATGAGACTGACCAATGGAAATTATATCGCAGCCTTGTATCACAATTTTACAGGAGGTCTTGTAATGACAGGGATGATTGGAGCTGTAATCGGGTGTTTCTTCTGGAGTGAGAAGATTATGAGGATTGAATGTTGAAAAAGAAGGATGGGAAGGGGAAGAGAGAATCATTTTTACTCAAACCAGGGAAGTGGATTGCCAGACACCTTCCACAGTCCTGGATTGAAGCCCAGCGTGCGAAGTTATGTGTCCTCATGCGGAATTTGAGTATTCAGAGTGAGGAAGAGCTGAGGACGAAGGTTCAGGAATTTATTGTCCGACAGGTTTCTATCATTTTTTGGGGAAGCCTTCTGACAATTGTGCTTTCTGTTGCAGTTTTTGTGGCTTATCAGCATCAGCAGCAGGTGGTTTTGGAGAGAAATCCATTCGGAGATGGTGAGAGCGTCACGGAAGTAGTCCTGAAAAAAGGAAGGAAGCAGAAGTATTACACGCTGAAGGTGAGCGATAGGACACTGACGGAGAAAGAGAAAATCGAATATTTTAAGAACTTCTTCCATAAGCTGGAGGATAAGATCTGTGGAAAGAATTCATCACTTCGTCAGGTTAATCAACCACTGAATTTGGTAGACAGCTTGGATGGATATCCATTTTCTCTGGATTATGAGATCAATGATGATTATCTATCCTCGAATGGTGAGCTTTCAGAGAAAGCGGATCAGATGCATGAAGGGCAGAGACATGGTACAGAGATAATAGTCACAGCACAGTATGAGGATGTCAAAGAGACACACACCTATCATATTGGGATTATTCCACAGGTGAGAAAGCATAAGAGACTGACTCTGATGCAGAAAGTGGAGAAGAAGATCAGAGAGGTTGAGAGACAGAGTCGGACCAAACCGACGGTCAAGTTACCGGAATCCTATCACGGGGTTTTCATCAAAGAACCGAAAGAAGGTGTCACTCCGGGAGGAGTAGCGATGATCATGATTCTTGGAATTGTTGTTCTTGTCAGCAACAATTATTCCAAGCTGAAGGAGAATAGAAAGAAGAATGAGGATGAGTCAATCAGAGACTTTGCCCAGATTGTTCACATGTTCGTTCTGCTCTCAGGTGCTGGATTGTCTATGTCATCTACCGTACACAGAATCGTGAAGGATTATCAGGAACGAAAACAGAGAAAAGGAAACAGATACGCCTATGATCAGCTGGCACTTATGTGCTATCAGATGGACACGGGAATGAGTCAGAAGGAAGCTTGCCTCAACTGGGGAAAACGCTTCGATGCCGTGAATTATCAGAAATTATCGCTGATCTTAGTTCAGAATCTCTCCAAAGGTAGCAGAGAAACAAAAGCTATGATGGAGGAAGTAGAGAGGGATGCCTTTCGGCAGCGGATGGACCGTGCCAGGAAGGAGGGTGAGGAAGCGTCGACGAAGATGCTTCTCCCGATGATTGTCCTTCTGCTTCTGGTAATGCTAATCGTAATGTATCCGGCGGTCATAAGTTTCAGTGGCTTCTAAAGAATCCACGATCGAGGGAATCGGGAACCGTGAGGAGTATACGAGGGGAGTATACCTGCACCAATATATATCGGCTCCGGTGAGAGCAAAAACAGAGGAAGGGATGATGCCTTCCTCTGCTTTTGCTCTCTTTAACTTTCTTTAACTCTCCTCGGAGGATACCTTTATCAAGGGCGGATATAAGATCTAAGGGTGGAATTTTCGATCTCAAGAACTGAATCTGACACCTACTCTTATTATAAAATTGAATCACTCCATCAATGTAGAAAGAACGGCAGAAATGCCGTTCTTTTTGTGTCCTAATCATATTATGCTGAGTATCGTTCATGACTATCTAGCGTCTTTTTGGATTGGGATTGTTTTCCATACTGTATTCAGTATACGATATACAGAAAAAATGAAAATATTTGCATTATATTTTCAATTGTAAAAATAAAATTTAAAAAATGACAAAAAACAAGAGAAATATACAAAAAATCTTCAAAAATGTAAAAATATATATTGACACAAGCAACGGGGAGGCATATAATGAACCCATAAAGAGAGGGGGGATGTGATATGAGGAAGGTCGTGGATGATATCCGGCTCATGACTAAGGTGTGTGATCTTTATTATAACGAGTCTATCAGCCAGCAAGAGATTGCGAAGAAGCTTTCCATCTCTAGGCCGACCGTATCGCGTCTGCTATCCTCTGCCAGGGAGATCGGGGTCGTCAAGATTCAGGTCGCTGACCTGGAGGATATCAAGCACTGGGATCTTGAGAACCGTATCCAGGAGCAATATCACTTGAAGGAAGTGATCATCGTGGATTCTCAGGAGACCAAGGATCAGACTCAGGAGATGCTGGGTCGTGCCGCTGCCAGATATCTTGCTTACCACATGAAGGATGGAATCACTCTTGGGGTTTCCATGGGAAGCACAGTCTACCATATGACGTCCAACATCCAGCACATGGATGTGAAGAATGTCAGGGTGGTGCCCATGATCGGGGGGCAGGGTCAGCTCCGGACGGAGCTGCATGCCAACAGTATCGCGGAGAACCTGGCAAGAGCTTTTGGCGGGAGTATCACTTTGATTCACGCACCAGCTCGGGTATCCAATGTGGGGCTTCGGGATAAGCTACTCAAGGAGGACAGCCTGAAGGATGCCTTCCAGTATTCCAGCAAGATCGACCTTGCCGTCTTGGGAATCGGATATCCCAATGCTGGATCCTCGATCAAGGCGACAGGATACTTTAATGACCAGGAGATTGAGGAACTCAAGAGGAAGCATGTCGCTGGCGAGATCAATATGCAGTTCTACGACATCAACGGTGAGCCCTACAAGGATAACGACACGGTGATCGGTATAGCGCTTGATAAGATCCGCAAGATTCCGATATCCATCGGAGTCGCCGGTGGCAGGGACAAGGCGGACGCTGTGATCGGTGCCATCGCCGGAGGTTATGTCAATATCCTGATCACAGATATGGAGTGTGCCAAGGTGCTAGACAAGAGTCGGTCATTAGAGCAGGATGATCAAGGATGAGAAGATCCTTTTAGTCTTAGACCGACCTGCATTTATGATAGCCTCGATGAGATGAGGGGATACCTACAAGATCTTTAAGAATCTTTTCTAGGAGTCTTTGAGAATAAACTACACATATAATACTTTACAAACCTTAAGGAGGTACAATATGAAAGTCGTTTTTGGTTGTGATCCAAATGCTACAGATTTTAAGAAGGAACTGATGGAGTATGTCAAGGGACTTGGCCATGAGGTGGCTGACTTAGGAAGTGATGATCCAATCTATGCCAATGTTGCTATTGATGTGGCAAAGGCAGTCGCTGCAAAGGAGTATGACAGAGGAATCCTGTTATGCGGAACCGGTATCGGTGTGTCCATCGCAGCTAACAAGGTGAAGGGAGCCTATGCTGCATGCATCCATGATGTATATCAGGCACAGAGAGCAGAGCTTTCCAACCATGCCAACATCATCACTATGGGTGCTCAGGTTATCGGCATCAACTTGGCTAAGGAGTTGGTTAAAGAGTACCTCTCCGTGACATTTGATCCGCAGAGCAGATCTATGCCTAAGATTCAGAGAATCGTGGACTTTGAGAACGAAGAGCAGTAAAGAACAACAGTAATTCAGTATAATACAGGACTATTTATCATTTATTATTATGGGGGGTAATACCAATGAGATTTTTCCTCGATACAGCTAACGTAGAAGATATTAAAAAAGCTAATGATATGGGTGTCATCTGTGGTGTCACAACCAACCCTTCTTTGATCGCAAAGGAAGGCAGAGATTTCAACGAAGTCATCCAGGAGATCGCATCCATCGTTGACGGACCAATCAGCGGAGAGGTTAAGGCAACGACGACAGATGCGGAGGGCATGATCGCAGAGGGACGCGAGATTGCCAAGATCCACAAGAACATGGTTGTCAAAATTCCGATGACTGTGGAAGGTCTCAAGGCCTGCAGCGCTCTCTCCAAGGAAGGTGTCAAAGTCAACATGACCCTGATCTTCACAGCCAATCAGGCACTTCTCGCTGCAAGAGCTGGTGCCGCTTATGTATCTCCATTCTTAGGACGTCTTGATGACATCAACACACGTGGTGTGGATCTTGTCCGTGAGATTGCAGACATCTTTGATGTGGCAGGAATCGAGACAGAGATCATCGCAGCTAGTGTTAGAAATCCGATCCATGTAACAGACTGTGCTTTAGCTGGTGCAGATATCGCTACAGTTCCTTACAAGGTAATCGAGCAGATGACAAAGCACCCACTGACAGACCAGGGTATCGAGAAGTTCAAGAAAGATTACATTGCTGTATTTGGTGAGTAAGTATTTTTGATGGAGGAGAACATGACGAACTTAGAACTTAAGAAGACGGCGAATGAGGTCCGCAAGGGCATCATCACCGGAGTTTACAATGCACATTCCGGTCATCCGGGCGGATCACTTTCCGCAGCAGATATGTTCACATTTCTTTACTTTGAAGAGATGAATGTAGATCCAAAGAATCCAGATGATCCTGACAGAGACCGTTTCGTTCTTTCCAAGGGACATACAGCACCAGGTTTATATTCTGCCTTAGCTAACAGAGGATATTTCCCAGTCAAAGAGCTTGAGACACTTCGTCACATCGGCTCCCGCCTTCAGGGACATCCGTGTATGCAGGATCTTCCGGGGCTGGATATGTCCTCAGGATCTCTTGGACAGGGCATTTCCGCAGCAGTCGGGATGGCCCTCTCCGCAAAGCTTCGCGGGAAAGATTATCGCACATACACCCTTCTCGGTGACGGTGAGATTCAGGAAGGTCAGGTATGGGAGGCTGCCATGTTCGCTGGCGCCAAGAAGCTTGACAACCTTGTTGTCATTGTAGACAATAACGGACTCCAGATTGACGGAAACATCGCAGATGTCAATTCCCCTTACCCAATCGACAAGAAGTTTGAAGCCTTTAACTTCCATGTGATCAATATCAACGGCAATGACTTCGACCAGATCAGAGCTGCCTTCCAGGAGGCAAGACAGACCAAGGGTATGCCGACTGCCATCATCATGAAGACCATCAAGGGACAGGGTGTCTCCTTCATGGAGGACCAGGTCGGATGGCATGGAAAGGCTCCGAATGAGGAAGAGTACAAGATTGCCCTGGATGATCTTACCAAGATCGGTCAGCAGTTAGAGAAGGAGGAAGCATAATGCCTGAAGTTAAGAAGATCGCTACACG
>JAXJRI010000156.1:0-14956 GCA_036310685.1 Lachnospiraceae bacterium
GACCAATCTTATTGCCTCGTTCGAGGTAGATTCTCTTTTCCCAACTGACATTACTTTTACACTATCCTTTCAGGAGCTCTTATTGCAATTAACGCCACAGAAGTTTATAATTATAACTAATAATAGCTATTCATATCGAAATGTATTGGATTAATTGGTTGCGCAGGTAGGAGAAGGAATATGAGTAAAGTATTAGTTAGCAGAGATTTTGATGGAATCGAGAATTTTAAGGATCTGGGTGGTATTAGAACACAGGACGGCAGAGAGATTAAGGAACATATGCTTTTTCGCAGCGGAGCTTTGAATCGGGCGACAGAGGAAGATGTTGAGAAACTGCAGAAGGAGAATGTAAAGCTCATCATCGATCTGCGTACCAAGAAAGAGAGAACTATGTGGCCAGATCCGGATACTGGTATCACAACAGTCTGGAATCTTCTTTATATGGAAGATATCTCCAGAGTAAGTATTTTCAGACCGGATGAGACCGATACGTTGGCGAATCGTCTGAAAGCATTGTTTATCGTTCATCATCGCAGTGATGAGAAGGTGGGCTTCGCAATGGACGAAGTGCGTCAGATGATTGAGAAGGAGGGATTCGACCCAGAAGTTTATGTGGGAAGAATGTATCAGAAGTTCATCAATAATCAGATTGTCCAGAAGCAGGGACGTCAGTTCTTCCGCATGCTCATCAATCGCAGAGACGGCGCAATCCTCTGGCACTGTTCCGCAGGTAAGGATAGAACAGGAATGATCACAGCATTGCTATTGTATGCACTTGGAGTCTCCAAGGAAGATATCATAGATAATTATGTAGAGTGTTCTAAGACTTCGGAGGAGTCTGTGAATCTGCTGATAGAGAGATTATTCCCTTCCGATGTGGATGGCAATGAGAAGTATCAGAAGTTGGCAAGACAGATCTTCGGTATCAAGACATGTTATATTGATTCTTTCTTTAAGGCAATTGAAAATGACTATGTATCGATTGATAATTACATCATGAAGGCTATGGATGTTCATGTTGATAACATCGTGCGCCTTAAAACATTGTATCTGAAATAAGAATCACATCAATAGAAGACCAGGAGAGAGGACCTCTTCTGGCCTTTTTTCTCGGATGAGAACGAAAGATAGCGCGAGGAGAAGACGCATATGAGATACGAGATTAGTGAGATATTAAAAAAGAAGCTGGTCATGGACCTTGTGTACGGCAACAATAGTCGACCTGGGGATATTCTGGGAAGACATATGACAGATAGCGGACAGGTGATTACAGCCTATCATCCAGAGGCGAGGCAGATGACACTGATTCGGGAGGACGGGGAGACATATCCGATGGATATGGTGGAGAGACTTCCGGTCTTTGCCATTTATTTTCCTGAGAAAGAGGAATTTCAATATCAGATAAAGATGCATTTCCTTGATGGTCAGGACTATATTACCAGTGACCCCTACAGTTTTGAAGGTCTGATTACAGAGGAAGAGGAAGAACAGTTCTTACAGGGAGATTGGGAGGATGCTTATCTCAAGATGGGTTCTCATCCTATGGAACGTCGGGGAGTTTTAGGAACTCAGTTTGCGGTGTGGGCTCCGAATGCGGTTCGTGTCAGTGTAGAGGGAGATTTTGATTTTTGGAATGGAAGAGTCTACCCTATGCAGCGGCACGAGAAGTCTGGGATTTTTGAGATTTTTATTCCGCAGGCGCAGGTCGGACAGTATTATAAATATAAGGTAAAGACGACCAACGGAGAGATTATGGAGAAGTCGGATCCTTATGCGGCTCTTGGAGAGGACCGTGAGGGTGGAGCTTCACTTATCTGGAGTCCTCAAATTGGCCTGGCAGAAACTGTTGCAGCTGTTGATGGCCAGGGAGAAGATGAAGGTATCGCAGTGTATCAGTATGAGGGTGATCCTGAGATTAAGAGAGAAGAGATCTTAGATGAGAGTTTCACCCATATCCTGATTTATATGAATGATCGCAGGAGGAGGATACCAGTTACCCCATATCTGATTGATTTCTTTGGAGAAGGTCCAGATAAGCTCTGCCAGGTTGTGGATGCCATCCATAAGAGTGGTAAAAAGGTCATTGTTAATCTGTATTTGAATTACTTCGCTGGTGTGTCTACAGGACTTTGCAGATTTGATGGAACGTCCATCTATGGCAGTCGGGATGAGAGAGTGGAGAGAGATAAATCAACTTCCTATTTTCAATATAATTATCGAAGAGGGGAAGTGCAGTCCTATATCCGTTCTGCTCTGAAATATTATAAATGTCTGTACCATGTGGATGGCTTCCTTCTGCGAGATCTCACCCTCTGTCATGTTCAGGAGGGAAAGTACAATAATCTGAATACGGAGCGATTTCCTGAGATGATCAATGGACAGATGCACTATTACACTTCCATGACTGAGATTATCCAGAAGATGAGGAGTCAGTATCCAGATATCATCTTTATGATGTCAGGGAGTCGGGATGATTTTCAAAATGAACAGCACATGAATTATCTAAAGTCATTTGATCTGCTATGGGACAATCGTTCCTTCCAAAAGATTTTGGATTATTCCATGATGAAAGATGAGGATAAGACGGCTCAATTCTACCGGGTGACACAGCCGCTTCAGCGCAGTGTTCTGGCGAGATCAATTTTGACATTATATGACAAAGATGATATTCTGACCTATAAGAGTGCGCACACGACCAGAGATCAATTTTCGATGAGAGTTCATGCGACAGAAGACCAGGATATCTTGGCACACGTTAAGATGACGGCAGGATTTTTACTGGGAGCCAGAGGAGGCAGCGGTTGGGCAGAATCTGTCAGAGGAATCCCAATGTTTAATAAGTATCTTCGAACACTGCTGGCAGTTTACAGTGAACACAGGGCGCTTCAGGATAGCAGTCCAGAGAGCTTCCGCTGGGTGAATTCCGTGGATGCTCAGTCCTTAACTTTAAGTTTTATTCGAAGCACGGGGGGAGAGGACCAGCTGTTATTTATCATAAATTTCAGTGATTCGATTCGAAGGAATGTCAAGGTCGGAGTTCCGGTTCCTGGCAGCTATCGGGTATTAATTGATAGTGATCAGACCAAGTTCGGTGGATCTGGACTTCGCGAGACCAGCATATATCATGCGAGAAGGCAGGAGCATGATTTTATGCCATACATGATTGAATTATTCCTGGCACCTCAGTCAGTGGTGATTCTGGATATTCCGCAAGGCAGCAGAGAAGAGCCAAAGGAGGCGGAGTCGAAAAACAACAGTCACTTAGACTGATGGCATATAATGATGTGGGTGTCAATAACTCACATCCCCACTTGTAAGCAAGCTTACGTGGGATGATGAATTTTGACACTTAAGTCATATAATAAAAGTGAAAGAAGAGGTGTATCTATTATGAAAGAAGATTGTTTATTCTGTAAGATTGCCAGTGGAGCAATCCCATCTAACACGATTTATGAGGATTCACGTTTTCGTGTATTTCTTGATATTAATCCAGCAACTAAGGGACATTGTCTTATTGTTCCGAGAGAACATTTTGACGATATTTATGATTTAGATGCAGAGACTGCAGGCAAACTGTTCTCACTTGCCACGTTAATCGCTCGTGCCTTAAAGGATGCTCTGAATTGTGATGGACTGAACATAGTCCAGAATAATGGAGAGATTGCTGGACAGACCATCCATCATTTCCATCTTCACCTGATTCCTAGATATAAGGGAGATGATTTCTCTATGCAGTTTGTACAGCATGAGATTTCCCAGGGGGATCTTGATAAGCTGCGCAATGAGATTCGCAGCGCACTGCAGTAATTCGCAGAAGGTATATAAAGATAGCAAGAACAGATGGCAGATTTATTCTATATATAACGGGATCTGCCATCTTTTCATGTAATAGAGATAAGGAGCCATTATGGGTAAGATAACTTTTAAGCCAGGTAATATGCTGTATCCCCTTCCAGCTGTTTTAGTCAGCGTGAGAGGGAAAGAGGGATCAGATAATATGCTCACAGTTGCCTGGACAGGAACGGTATGTACCAATCCTCCGATGCTGTACATCTCAGTTCGGCCAGAAAGACATTCCTACAAAGCGATTCATGAGACAGGGGAGTTCATCATTAACCTCACAACGACAGAGATTGAGAGGGCGACTGATTACTGTGGAGTGAGATCAGGAAGAGATGTCGATAAATTTAAGGAGACGGGTCTTCATAAGGAAGAGGGCAAGGAGGTCAATGTCCCTGCCATTGCTGAGAGTCCAGTCAATATAGAGTGCCGTGTGAAGGAAGAGAAGAATCTTGGATCTCATACTATGTTTATCGCGGATGTTGTAAGTGTCAGTGTAGATGATTCTTATATGGATGAGAAAGGAACCTTCCATCTTGAGAAGGCAGATCCTATCGTCTATTCCCACGGAACTTACTTTAATCTGGGAAAAAAGCTGGGCACATTTGGACATTCTGTCAGAAAGCGTAAGAAGAGAAAGAGATAAAAATATTATATTGCACGAAATGCTAATTCTTAATTTACAAAAGGTAGGATTCTTGCTATAATAACTATCGACTTTAAGGCTTGCTGGACCTTTTTTGAGCTTTAAAGTGGATAGTTATTGTTTGAATCAGTCATCTTTTGAGAGACTGTAATGGATCGTACAGGGCGTCAGCAGCCTATGTAGACATTTTTGAAAACCACACATTATGTAGGTGGAAGGTTCCTAAGTGGGACACAATCAGAGATTTATTTTTGGAATTAGTGCAGCTCATAGCCAGAGAGATTTTGACCAGGGGCGGAGCTGCGTTTTGCGTTTATATCAGAGGTGTAATATGGATCGTTATGTGATTAAGGGAGGAACTCCTCTTTCTGGAGATGTTGTTATTGGCGGAGCAAAGAATGCAGCGTTAGGGATTTTGGCAGCTGCGATTATGACAGATGGTGTGTGTACGATTGAAAATATGCCGGATGTCAATGACACGAATGTGCTTCTTCAGGCAATGGAAGGGATTGGAGCAGATATTGAGCGCCTTGGAGATCATGAAGTTAAGATCAGCGGTAGAGATATTAATGCATCCGGTGATCTTGTTGTTGACAATGAATATATCAGAAAGATCAGAGCTTCCTACTATCTGATTGGAGCTCTGCTCGGTAAGTATAGAAAAGCTATGGTGGCACTCCCAGGTGGGTGTCAGATTGGAAGCCGCCCGATTGATCAGCACATCAAGGGATTCCGTGCACTGGGCGCAGAAGTCCGCATTGAGAATGGCATGATTGTTGCAGAGGCTGACAAATTAGTTGGAAGCCACATTTACTTGGATGTAGTTTCTGTCGGTGCGACGATTAATATTATGATGGCAGCTTCCTTAGCAGAGGGAAGATCAATCATTGAGAATGCAGCCAAGGAGCCGCATATCGTTGATGTTGCCAACTTTTTAAATAGTATGGGAGCGAATATCAAGGGAGCTGGAACTGATGTCATCCGTATTCAGGGTGTCAAAGAGTTCCATGATACAGAGTATTCTATCATCCCAGATCAGATTGAGGCGGGGACCTTTATGGTTGCTGCCGCAGCAACACGTGGAGATGTCTGGATCAGGAATGTCATTCCGAAGCATCTTGAGGCAATCTCTGCTAAGCTTATTGAGATTGGTGCCCGTGTGGAGGAATCTGATGATGCTGTTCATGTTGTCAGTGATCACAGACTTACACATACCCAGATCAAAACTCTGCCATATCCTGGTTTCCCGACGGATATGCAGCCACAGATGGCAATCACTCTGGGCTTATCAAGCGGAACAAGTATTATCACAGAGAGTATCTTTGAGAATCGTTTCCGCTATGTTGAGCAGATGAGAAGAATGGGTGCCAATATTAAGGTCGTTGATGGAACCACTGCTATTATTACCGGAGTGGAGAAGTATAATGGTGCCGAGGTTGTGGCACCGGATCTTCGTGCAGGCGCAGCGCTTGTCATTGCCGGTCTGGCAGCAGATGGCTTTACGACAGTCAGTGAGATTGGTTATATTCAGAGAGGTTATGAGGACTTCGACGGTAAGATTCGCGGACTTGGCGGTGTGATCAAGATGGTCAGCACAGACAAGGAAGCTAATAAATTTATCTTTCAGACGCGCATGGAGGAGATGGGCTGAAAAAGTCATGATTTCATGCACGTATCTCCAGGGGGGTAGATCTTTGGAGGGGGAACATGATAATAAGAAGCAGATCGAAAAACAGAAAGGGTATATAATATAATGGAGAGAACATTATTTACGTCAGAGTCCGTTACTGAAGGACATCCTGATAAAATGTGTGATCAGGTCTCTGATGCGATTCTTGATGCATTAATGGAGCAGGATCCTAACAGCCGTGTTGCTGTTGAGACTGCTATGACAACAGGTCTTGTTCTTGTTATGGGCGAGGTTACTACCAACGCTTATGTTGATATTCAGAAGATCGTCCGTGATACAGTTACAGAGATCGGATATACTAGAGGTAAGTATGGATTTGACGCTGAGACATGTGGCGTTATCGTTGCGTTAGATGAGCAGTCATCTGATATCGCTATGGGAGTTAATGAGGCTCTCGAGGCAAAAGAGAACAAGATGACTGATGATGAGCTTGAGGCAATTGGTGCTGGAGACCAGGGTATGATGTTTGGTTATGCTACCAATGAGACTGACGAGTACATGCCTTACCCGATCGCACTTGCACATAAGCTTGCAAGACGTCTTACAGAGGTTAGAAAGAATGGAACACTTCCTTACTTAAGACCAGATGGAAAGACACAGGTTACAGTAGAGTATGATGAGAATGGAAAGCCAGACAAGCTTGACGCAGTCGTTCTTTCCACTCAGCATGATCCAGATGTCACACAGGATCAGATTCACAAGGACATTAAGAAGTATGTCTTTGATGAGATTCTTCCACAGGAGATGGTTACAGAGGATACTAAGTTCTTCATCAACCCAACAGGAAGATTCGTAATCGGTGGACCTCACGGTGACAGTGGCCTGACAGGACGTAAGATTATCGTAGATACCTACGGTGGATATGCCCGCCACGGCGGTGGAGCTTTCTCTGGTAAGGACTGTACAAAGGTTGACCGTTCTGCGGCATATGCAGCTCGTTACGTTGCAAAGAATATCGTGGCAGCAGGCCTCGCAGATCAGTGTGAGATTCAGCTCTCCTACGCGATCGGTGTTGCACAGCCTACTTCCGTTATGATTAATACCTTTGGAACTGGCAAGCTCTCCGAGGAGAAATTAGTTGAGATCGTTCGTGAGAACTTCGACTTAAGACCGGCAGGTATCATCAAGATGCTTGATCTGAGACGTCCGATTTACAAGCAGACAGCTGCTTACGGACATTTCGGAAGAAATGACCTTGATCTCCCATGGGAGAAGCTTGATAAGGTTGATGCTCTGAAGGCTTATCTTGCCTAAGAGATTATCGTATAAGATATGATTGTATCTGACAGAGGGCAGATGATTCAAACTTACCGATGAGGATGTTATGAATCAAGCGATCTGCTTTTGTTGTCTAGCATGCAAGTGGACTGCCAGTGGCAGTTCAGCTTGTCAAGATCATGAGAAACAACATGGCAGTCAGTGCGTAACACGGCTGGCTGCCATAATTATGAGGTAAGTAGAATATCTCAAAAGGATGGCATTCCTACTAGAAGCCATACCACTTGGAAGATGACAATGTGGAGCTTATATCTCGAGAGGGAGTAAGACTCGGAGTGTCACTTTACGAAAGTAAGGTGATAAGATGAAGATAGGATTTATTGGCGCAGGGAAAGTTGGATGTTCCCTGGGCAGATACTTTAGCGACAGCCACTTGGACGTCGCAGGATTCTATGATGCTGCCAGCCAGGCAGCCCAAGAAGCAGCAGATTTCTCGCAAGTATGTGCCTATGATAATAAAGAGGCACTGGTTAATGATTGTGACATTCTGTTTCTTACAGTTCCAGATGGTCTGATTAAGCAGGTTTGGAATCAGATCAAAGATTTCCCAGTTGAGGGGAAATATATTTGTCATTGTAGCGGTGCGCTTAGTGCAGGGGACGCATTCCCAGAGGTAAAGGAGCGTGGCGCTTTCGGATATTCTATCCACCCACTCTTTGCGGTGAGCGATAAGTTCCATTCTTACAAAGAGTTATCTCATGCATATTTTACAATTGAAGGAGACGATAGCCATGTATCTGACATCACAGCGATGTTAGAGGGTCTCGGTAATCAAGTACGACATATCAAGGCAGAGGATAAGACCAAGTATCATTGTGCTGCTGCGGTTGTCAGCAATCACATCGTCGGAATTTTAGCATCCGGCATGGACCTGATGACTCAGTGTGGATTCGATGAGAAAAGTGCCCTTCAGGCATTGTCACCATTAATCCTTGGTAATGTGAATCACGTACTTACGTATGGACCGACGGCCAGTCTCACAGGACCAGTCGAGAGAGGAGATATTTCAACAGTTCAGAAACATCTTAACTGTCTTGACACAGACAAAGATAAGCTGCTATACAGTCTTATCTCAGAGAAACTAGTAGAAATAGGAAAGAAGAAGAATCCTTCCAGAGATTATAGTAAGTTAACGGAGGTTCTTCGAGAGGTAACAAATTAGGGGGACAGCTACAATGAAAAATACAGTAAAGACATTTCAGCAGATGAAGGATAACGGAGAGAAGATCTCCATGCTGACAGCGTATGACTACTCCACAGCGAAACTTGAGGACAAGGCAGGAATCAATGGTATTCTTGTCGGAGACAGTGTAGGTAATGTCGTTCTCGGTTATGAGGACACAATCCAGGTAACAATGGAAGATATGATTCATCATGGTGCTGCCGTAAGACGTGGTGTTACAAACACTATGGTCGTAGTTGATATGCCTTTCATGTCTTATCAGACATCGGTTTATGATGCAGTAGTCAATGCAGGACGTCTGATGAAAGAGGGCGGGGCTCATGCAGTTAAGTTAGAGGGTGGAGTTGAGGTAGCACCTGTTATTGAGGCTATCACAAAAGCTTCGATCCCAGTTATGGCTCACATTGGTCTGACTCCTCAGTCAATCAACGCTTTCGGTGGATTTAAAGTTCAGGGTAAGACAGAGGCAGCAGCACAGAAATTATTAGACGATGCAAGAGCAGTTGAGAAGGCAGGAGCATTCGCAGTAACACTCGAGTGTGTACCAGCCAAGTTAGCAGCTATGGTTTCAAAAGAGCTTCACATCCCTACAATCGGTATCGGTGCTGGAGCAGGCTGTGACGGACAGATTCTGGTATATGCAGATATGCTCGGAATGTTCACAGACTTCAAGCCAAAATTCGTAAGACATTTCGAGAACATCGGCGATAAGATGGTTCAGGCTTTCAAAGATTATGATGTAGCTGTTAAGGATGGTTCTTTCCCAGCAGCAGAGCATACCTTCAAGATTGATGATGAGATTATCGAGAAACTTTACTAATCAGTACAAAAGGGACAGAAATTTTATATACATTCAATTACTTAGATGTACAAATCAGGAGGATTAAAATGGACATTGCATATACTGTCAAAGAAGTAAGAGAACATGTAAAACAGTGGAGAAAAGAAGGATTAAGCGTAGGACTTGTCACAACAATGGGATACCTTCATGAGGGACATGCAAGCTTAATTAAGAAAGCAGTCGAGCAGAATGACCGTGTTGTTGTTTCTGTATTCTTAAACCCAACACAGTTCGCACCGAACGAAGACCTTGATGCATATCCAAGAGACTTCGAAGCTGATAAGAAGCTTTGCGAGGCTTGCGGGGCATCCTTAGTATTCCATCCAGAAGTATCTGAGATGTATGCACCAGACGCTTCCACTACTGTCAACATGGATGTTGTTTCTAAGACTCTTTGCGGAGTTACTCGTCCAATTCACTTCAATGGTGTCTGCACAGTAGTTCTTAAGTTCTTCAACATCGTTACACCAGACCGTGCTTACTTCGGACAGAAGGATGCACAGCAGTTAGCAGTTATCCGCAGAATGGTAAGAGACTTCAATCTTGATATTGAGATTGTTGGATGTCCAATTATCCGTGAGGAAGATGGACTTGCCAAGAGCTCAAGAAATGTTTATTTAAGTCCGGAAGAGAGAAAAGCAGCTCTCTGTCTCAGCCGCTCTATCCGTGCAGGACAGAAGATGGTAGAAGAGGGAGAGACAGATGCCGCTAAGGTAAAGGCAGCAATGCGCGAGATCATCGAGGCAGAGCCACTTGCAAAGATTGACTATGTTGAGGTTGTTGATGATATCTCATGTCAGCCAATCGATAAGATTGTTAAGCCAACTTTAGTTGCTATCGCTGTTTATATCGGAAAGACCAGACTTATTGATAATTTCATTGTAGAGTAATCCACCTAATATGTGTGACACACATTGGAGGATATAAGGATGCAGTATACCATGTTAAAAGGTAAGATTCACCGTGCAACAGTAACTCAGGCAGAGCTTAGTTATGTGGGAAGTATCACAATTGATGAGGACTTGTTAGATGCAGCTGGAATTCGTGAGTATGAGTACGTACAGATAGCGGATGTCGATAACGGCCAGCGTTTTGAGACCTACACGATTGCTGGTGAGAGGGGAAGCGGCGTGATCTGTTTAAATGGAGCGACGGCCAGATGTGCCTGCGTGGGAGATAAAGTTATCATCATGTGCTATGCCCAGATGACCCCGGAGGAAGCACAGGTTCACCGACCAATGGTTGTTTTCGTTGATGAGAATAACAGAGCCAGCCGAATCACTAATTATGAGAAACACGGCAGACTTTCCGACATGGAGTAGAATACCGTAACTGTAGTACGGAATATATGTAGATACAAAAGGAACTGCCAGTGGCCGTTCCTTTTGTTTTGTATTATAATAAAATGTGTGCGCCGCAGCGCAGTATACGATTAATAGTTATCATACAATGATACAGAAGTTTTTTGACCATGCAGTATAAGAGGATAAATTATGTTAAAAGGTAAGACAGTTGTACTTGGAGTTACAGGCAGTATTGCGGCATACAAGATTGCAAATCTCGCAAGTATGTTAGTGAAACAGCATTGTGACGTTCATGTTATCATGACTCAGAATGCGACTCATTTTATCAATCCGATTACTTTCGAGACTCTCACTAATAATAAATGTCTGGTGGATACCTTCGATCGGAATTTCCAGTTCCACGTAGCACATGTATCCCTGGCAAAAAAAGCAGATGTGATTATGATTGCACCGGCATCCGCAGATGTGATTGGAAAGATTGCGAATGGAATCGCAGATGATATGCTGACAACCACAGTGATGGCAGCTACCTGTAAGGTGCTTGTCTCCCCAGCAATGAACACACATATGTTTGAGAATCGAATTGTAAAGGACAATATTAAGAAATTAGAGCATTATGGCTATGAGGTTATTAATCCAGCCAGTGGATATCTGGCTTGCGGAGACACTGGTGCCGGTAAGATGCCAGAACCAGCAGACCTTTTTCAGTATATCTTAAGGGAGATTGCAAAGGAGAAAGATCTCGCTGGAAAGAAGGTTGTCGTGACAGCAGGTCCGACTCAGGAAGCCATTGATCCAGTTAGATATATCACCAATCACTCCACAGGTAAGATGGGATATGCCATCGCAAGAGCAGCAATGCAAAGAGGTGCGGATGTCACATTGATTTCAGGTCCTGTTGCACTGGACCCAGTTCCATTTGTTCATATGGTTGATGTGAAATCTGCCCAGGATATGTTTGAGGCAGTGAAAGCAGAACTGCCTACACTGGATATCTTAGTAAAGGCAGCTGCAGTGGCTGACTATCGTCCAAGTCAGGTATCTGATCAGAAGATGAAGAAGAAAGATGGAGACATGAGTATTCCGCTCACTCGTACGACAGATATCTTAGAGTATGTTGGTTCCCATCGCAGAGAAGATCAGACCATCTGTGGGTTCTCCATGGAGACACAGAACATGGTTGAAAACTCTAGAAAGAAGCTTAAGAAGAAGAATCTGGATCTGATTGTGGCTAACAATCTGAAGGTGACTGGAGCAGGATTTGGAACAGACACTAATATCGTCACAATCATTTCCAATGATACCGAAAGAGAATTCCCACTCCTCTCTAAAGCTGAGGTTGCCGACTGTCTCTTAGACTTTATCATGAACATGCGGGAGAATAAGAATGCGTAAAAAGATTCCGATTATTTATAAGGATAAGGATATCCTGGTCTGTGAAAAACCGATAGGTATGTCTATTCAAAGTGATAAATCCAATAATTTAGATGTGATATCTCAGCTGAAAAAAGATCTCTATCTGGAGGAGAACCTTTCCGAGGAACCTTACCTTGCGGCAGTGCATCGTCTGGATCGTCCAGTTGGTGGATTGACTGTTCTCGCAAGGAATCAAGAAGCAGCAGCAAACCTGTCAAGACAGATTCAAGAACATGAATTTGAAAAGGACTACCAGGCGGTTATCTGTGGAGAGCTTCCAGAAGAGGTAGGAACCTTTGAAGATTATCTGCTTCACGATACCAGGACTAATCAGACTAGGGTTGTTCCAGAGGGAACCAAGGGAGCGAAATATGCCCGCTTAGATTATGAGCTGATTGATGAGATTGAGAGTAAGCAGGGATTACTAGCCTGGGTTCTGATTCACTTAGAGACAGGAAGACATCATCAGATTCGTGTCCAGTTTGCAAGCAGACATCTTCCTTTATATGGAGATGCAAAGTATAATAAAGCTTTCCAGAAACAGAAGAAATATACTCAGCTTGCTCTGTATTCTACCAGAATCGCCTTTGATCATCCAAAAACCAAAGAGCATCTGGTCTACAAGACCGATCCACAGGGCGATGGCTTCGACGCCATGGACGTGGAAGCTTATTAGAACGTATAAGATAAGGAGCAGATAGGACAGGGCGGAGCGTAGGCTCAGATGGAAGTCAGTGAAAAATAGTTTGAACTACCTGTATTAATATAATGCATGAACTGTAGCGAGTGAAGAATTGTAAATATAGCAGAGTCGCTTTCGATGTTGACAAAAGAGGAAGACACATTTAAAATGTCTTAAGTGTCGAAACTCATCACCCCACGTAAGTTTGCTTAAAAGTGGAAATGAGAGTTATTGACACCTCCTTCATGAGCATGAAGTGGTGATTAGTTAAATTAATACGTCGGCAGTGTAGCTGCGGGCGAGAGGAAAGGATAAAAGTTATGGCAAAGGACAAGAAATTGGTGGAGCAGATCACTCCTATGGATGAGGATTTTGCGAAGTGGTATACCGATGTAGTGACAAAGGCTGATCTTACAAGCTATTCTCATATCAGAGGATGTATGGTTATTCGACCAAGAGGATATGCAATCTGGGAGAAGATTCAGCAGGAGTTAGACCGCAGATTTAAGGAGACAGGTGTTGAGAATGTATATCTCCCAATGCTGATCCCAGAGAGTCTGCTTCAGAAAGAGAAAGATCATATCGAAGGTTTTGCACCTGAGGTAGCATGGGTCACTCAGGGAGGAGAGGAAGAGCTCACAGAGAGACTCTGTATCCGTCCTACTTCCGAGACTCTGTTCTGTGATCATGTCAAAGATATCGTACATTCTCACAGAGATCTTCCTATTGTATATAATCAGTGGTGTTCTGTATTAAGATGGGAGAAGACAACTCGTCCATTCCTTCGTTCTGCAGAGTTCTTATGGCAGGAGGGACATACCTTCCATGCTACTGCTGAGGAGGCAGAGCAGCGTACAATCCAGATGCTCAACCTCTATGCTGATTTTGTAGAGAATGTTCTTGCAATTCCACTGGTTAAGGGACGCAAGACTGAGAAAGAGAAGTTCGCTGGTGCGGTTGCTACTTATACTATCGAGGCACTGATGCATGATGGTAAGGCTCTTCAGTCTGGTACAAGCCATAACTTCGGTTCTGGATTCGCGGATGCATTCGGCATTCAGTATACGAATAAAGATAATAAACTTGCCAGTGTTTATGAGACTTCCTGGGGAATGTCTACACGTATCATCGGTGCGATCATCATGGTTCACGGTGATGACAGCGGTCTGGTACTTCCACCACGTATCGCTCCAGTTCAGACTATGATCATCCCAATCCAGCAGAAGAAGGCAGGAGTCTTAGACAAGGCATTCGAGCTTCGTGATACCTTAAAATCTAACTTCTCTGTTAAGGTTGACGATTCTGATAAGTCCCCTGGCTGGAAGTTTAGTGAGCAGGAGATTCAGGGTATCCCAACACGTATCGAGATTGGACCAAAGGATATCGAGAAGAATCAGGCAGTCATCGTACGTCGTGATACCAGAGAGAAGATTGTCACTCCATTAGATAAAGTTTCTGAGACTTTAGCTGAGGTTCTTGAGACTATGCAGCAGGATATGTATGACAGAGCTAAGAAGAACCTTGAGGAGAAGACTCATATCGCAAAGAACTGGGATGAGTTTAAGGATATCCTTGAGAACAAGCAGGGATTCATCCGCGCTATGTGGTGTGGAGACAAGGCATGTGAGGAAGCAATCAAGGACGAGACAGGTGCTACTACAAGATGTATCCCATTCGTTCAGGCTAAGCATTCCGATGTCTGCGTACATTGTGGAAAACCTGCTAAATATGAGGTATACTTCGGAAACGCATACTAAAATGAAAAGAGTGTCAGAATCTTGATCAGTGCGAGATTATCCGCTTTGATCATAATATCAATAACTGACAGTAGTCTATAGAACAGGGCTATCTTTAGAGAAATCGTGATATCAGTTATACATAGCATGTATTAATGATATGATGTGTGAACTGTGACGAATTCATCGTTACTGATCATGCATTATATCTCTCAGTGTTAAATAAGCTATTTTGATAGCTGACCTTCCACCTGAGCCGTATTGTCCTGCTGCTCCTTACCTAGATTCTAAATAAGATAAGGAGCAGATAGGACAGGGCGGAGCGTAGGCTCAGATGGAA